>DAINRX010000052.1:0-3494 GCA_036741635.1 Nitrososphaera sp. | reverse complement strand
AGCTTGGCCAGTTTTAAAGCATAGCTAAGCGAGAGATCGACATCATGCCTCAATATTATGAACTTCTTTGAAGTTTCCATTATGCAGTGGAAATCACAGAGCGGCCCTATTTCATAGCCGTCCTATCTTGCAGCATCTAGAACATCAAAGTAATGATCCAATGTAAAGCCACATTTGGTTTGCAACAACCCTTACTTCACTAACTGTACTGGAATAATGTCATGAGAATTGTAAAGTGCATTCCGGTACATCCGCCAATCCTGCACAGGCTTACCTGCGTGCAGGAATGAAAAAAGAAGATCCAGCACTATTTCTAATCCTTGTCTATTTCAACCTGCTCTAGGCGCTCCAGAGCCTGCACTATCTCACTCTGCAATTGCTCTATGCTCCTTTCTTCTGACTTGAATGGCATTTGGTCGACTACCAGCGGCTGCACTTTCGTGGTCTCGGCGATTATCCTCTGCACCCTTGCATCCACGCTATTATCCTGGGAGATGCCGTTTTTCTTGGACATTTCCAGTAGCTTCTGGTCAAGCGCGGAAATCCTGTCCTCAAGGAGCGACGCAAGGTTGTTGCGGAGCTCTGACAGGTCGGCATAGTCTGCCACCGGCTGCAGGTGGGCAACCTTTTGGTTAAGCAGGTCGAGCTGCTGCCTGTATTTCAGCAAGAGCCTATCGCGCTCTAAGCGGTCAATCCTGCCCTCCTGAGCTGCCTCGTAAACCCTTGTTATGGCCTCTGATGCAAGGGTCTTTTCAAATAATAGCGATACAAGTTCCGCCCGGGCAGTGGTGGGCGTAGACGACCTTTCCTGAGACTTTATCTTTTTGTTGCCGCCAGCAGCTCTTGATCGCGATAGTTTCTCAATGACCGCGGCCGAGATTGCTCCCGCCGCCGCCGTCGCTCCGGCGATAAGCGCAATTTCTGTAACCATTGTTGTCGTCGTCGTATTGCCTAGCCAAAAGCTAACAGAAAAGCTTTCTGTTGATATTAAATGACCTGCCGCTTAATCCAATCGTACTTGCGCATCCTCGGATCAGGATAGCCGCACTTGGCGCACCGCTTGCCATGCTTGTGGTACGAGTTGTGGCCGCACCTTCTGCACCGTATGTGGGTCTTTTTGCGGGTGAACTTGCCCATCGAGGTAGTGCCTTTCGTCATTTCTTCTTCTCAGCTCCTTCCTCGTGCTACTTTGGCGGAGGGGATATGATGACCACGTTGTCTCCCCTGACAACAATAGTGCCCAGATCGTTTGACTTGCCTTCCTCCAAGATCTCCACCGAGTCTTCAAGCAACAGGTTCATGTGCTGGTCGAACCCGTGGAGGTTCCCCCTAATTACCTTGCCACCTTTCAACTTGATAAGCACAACTTTTCCAAGGCTCTCATCGAGAACCTTTACCGCCATATCTACTGACAACTAGTATTCTACCTATACGTAGAGCGCAATATAGGCATATATTAAAATTTCATTGCATCTCGCATGCGCGCGGGCAGGCAGGACAGGCTGCCTCCTCAGCTGCCAAACTCGGCTATCGTCTTGGCAAGCCCGGCGACCATCTTTTCGATCCATTTTTTCCCCTTTTCCGCAGACGCCTTCCTCGGGTCTCCCCAGACGCCGTTGCCGGTTATTTTGGGGAACGAGCCGGGTGCATTCGTTATGCTGCTGTAGGCAGCCTTTGACTTTGAAAGCCTCTTGGAATTTGGCACCGCCCTGTCCATTCGCACGAGTTCCGGAGCTATCGCAAGAACAAGTGAGGTCTCGACCTCGCCTGCGTGGTCAAACTCATGATCGAGCGCGTGCCAGTAGTGCAGGGTATGCACGCTGACATGCCTTGAGATCCTGCCGTGGAGCTCCTGAGCGATGTACTGCAGCGCGCCCATGTTGCCGTGGTGGCCGTTCAAGATGACTATCTGCTTTATCCGGTTTTCAGCAAGCGAAACACACGCATCGCGCAGCATTGTCGACAGCGTAGAGTTGCACAGGGAAACGTTGAACATCGGCTTGTGCTCAAACGACACGCCGTACGAAATTACCGGCAGGACAAACGCCCCTGTCCTTTCACCGACAAGCCTTGCGATGTATTCAGCGATAAGCGAGTCTGTCGACACGGGCAGATGGCTGCCGTGCTGCTCGAGCGAGCCTACCGGGATTATCGCCTTTTTGATCTTTTTGAGCGCATTCCTGAAGTCAAACTCGCTCATCCCAAAGACCGGTATGGACATGTGTATGTATGAAAAATCAGTGCTCTCCACGTTAAGAACTTAGCTGTTATTGTTTTCGCCTGCGATGTGTACCTTGCCCCAGTACACCTCAAGCTTGTTCTCCAGGTACAGCTTGACTCCATCAAGCAGGGTCGAGGCTTCGAGTTCCTGGCCCTTTTTCTTTATCGTGTCAAGCGTGTCCTTGTCCGACACCTTGAACGAATTCTGCGAGATGATAGGCCCTTGGTCAAGGTCTTCTGTCACAAAGTGGGCCGTGCACCCCACTATCTTGGCGCCGCGCTCGTATGCCTGCACATAGGCGTATGCGCCGGGGAAGGCCGGCAATAGCGATGGATGGATGTTGATTATCCTGTTAGGGTAGCGCCAGACAAAGTTTGGAGTCAGTACGCGCATGTACCTTGCAAGCACGATCAGGTCGACGTTGTACTGCTCGATGAGCTGCAGGATCTTGTTCTCCGCTTCCGCCTGGTCGTTGTGCACTACGGCATGAAATGGAATGCCTGCGTCGTCAGCCACCGACTTGAGCGTGCTGTCGCTTCCGACAATAACTGCAATGTTGGCCTTTATCTCGTCTTTCTTTTTGGCCTCAAGAATCCTGTCAAGGCAGCGCGGCTCTTTGCTGACAAAGATCGCGACATTTTGCAGCCTATTTGGTTCTTGGTAGTGGACCTTGATCTCCATCGAGAGCTTTTTTGACAGCTGCTTCAGCCCATCGTCAAGCTGCCTCCTGTCCGCCTGCATGAACGACGCCTCAAGCTGCATGCCAAAGAGGCCGCGGACGACGTTCTGGCTTATCTTCTCAATGTTGCCGCCATTCTTGAAGATAAAGTTAGTAATGTCGGCCACCACGCCCTTGCGGTCCTTCCCGACAACCGTGACTTCAATTATGGTCTTGTCTTTGGCTGCTGCAGAAACCATTATCGCGGATCGATAGCGCTTCTGAAAGATAAATAAATCTTCAGATGGAACGTCAATACTTAAATAATAGGGTTGTTAATTGTGACCGTTGGACGGCATTGCTTCCATCCGCGGAAGTATTTTTGAGGTACCCTAGTTGATGCGCATCCTGAGAAACATTCAGTCTTCTTCTTCTTCTGAGGCATAATCTGATTATGAAACCGCAGCCAAGACAGCAAAAACAATCTTCTTCTTCTTCAAAACCAAGAAAAGACTACGACTACAACAAGCCGATAGGCAAGTGCGTAGTTTGCTACACTCTGTCAGGCTGGCACTGCTATGACTGCGATAACGACTTTTGTCAGTTGCACTTTGC
>DAINRX010000051.1:5896-10079 GCA_036741635.1 Nitrososphaera sp. | reverse complement strand
TATAACGGCTGTAGATACCGTATTAGTGCAAATGATACCGAATGATTTTACCGGACAAAGCTGAGCACACGTTGGCAGTCGCGTACAGCCCGCCCCTGTCGTCAACTGAAATGCCAACCCCGATGCGCCTGGCGACAGGGTGCTCGACGACCGGCCTTGAGAGCCTATCGAATACCATGCCGGCGATCTCAACTTCTGCCATCTCCAAAACCGCCCGGTGTTCCTGTAGATGGTTTCTGCGCTGCCGTTTGAAACCTTGGACGAGCAGGTGATCTTTTCTAGCCGGTAGCGGTCTGCAATGTCAAATCCTGACAGGTCAGTGTGGCCAAAGTAGTCTCCCACGATCATGCTCGTGCTGTGTCTGCCTGCCACTCCGGCCAGATCCGAATCCATCTTGAGCAGCTGAAGGCCGAGCTCTTTCTTGTGCTCATTGACAAGCCTTACGATAGGCCTTTCGATGTGTAGGTAGTCCAGTGTCATTTCTTCAAGCAGGGCGCGCCTACCATCGTCTGTTTCTTTGCGCGGGTCTTGCCCTGCGGGCTTTTCAGACCCGGACTCTTTTGCTCAGGCACAGGAGATATTGCACTGCCACCACCATCATCTTCTTTTGCTGCGGCTATTGATGATCCGTCATCTGGCTTTACGTCATCATCATCTCCTGTGCCGAAGGACGGCTGCGACGACACTGCCGTAAGAATCGACGCAAACTAGATTATCGCAGCAACTGCAATGCTGATGCCAATGCCAAATCCTGCGCCGGCCTTCAATCATGGATCGAGTTTCCCGGCGGTCATTAAGAAGAGACGAGGCGGGCTCTATATTGCAAGTTTTGAAAAAAATTCTTCAGGTGGAACGCCTACCGCAAATCTCTATATATGAACTATGATACAAAAGTCAGAGGATGAATTTTGAGAGCTATCTGCGTGCCGGCAAGATAGCGTCCGAAGTCAGGGAGGGCGCCCGCAAAAAGTACCACGTGGGCTCGACGCTTCTAGAAATTTGCGACTCGGTCGAGTCCCAGATCCGGGGCATGGGCGCCGAGCCCGCTTTTCCTGTCAATACCAGCCTGAACGATATTGCCGCGCATTACACCGCGGAGCCAAACGACTCGACCACGGTAAAGGAAGGCGATGTGCTCAAGATAGACATCGGAGTGCAGATTGACGGCTATATCGCCGACACGGCAGTCACCGTGTGCTACGACCCGAAGTACGAGTCACTTGTCAAGGCTGCTGAAGCTGCGCTTGCCGAGGCAGTGCGCGCGGCGAGGGCCAACACCAAGGCCGGCGACATTGGAAGGGTGATAGAGGCCACCATCACCAAGTTTGGCTTTAGGCCGATCCAGAACCTCAGCGGCCACTCTTTGCAGCAGTATACGGTCCACGCAGGCAAGTCGATTCCAAACATCTGGACGCGCGGATCTTCATTTGCACTTCTCCCAAACGAGGCGTATGCTATAGAGCCGTTCGTCACCACGAAAGACGGGCAGGGCGTCGTGTACGAAGGCAAGATGAGGAACATTTTCGGGATAACGTCGCGAAAACCTGTCAAGGACGAGGAAGCCGACAAGCTACTGGAGCTTATCTGGAGCAGGTACAGGACGCTCCCGTTTGCGATGCGGTGGCTCACCGAAAGGTACGACGAAAAGGATGTGCGCCAGCTGATGGAGACACTAATCAAGAAAAAGAACGTACACTCGTATCCCATACTTGTAGAAGGGCACGGCAAGGTGGTCGTTCAGGCAGAGCACACGCTGATCCCGTCAGAGTCTAGTGTAAGCGTCATAACGCTCTAGGTCTTGCTGCTGTTATTATTATTATCTGGCGGATATTCGCCATAGATGGCGCTTACAAGTACATCAGAAGAGGAGCACTTTTTGCATTGCGCGCCTGCCCGAAAGACATAGTCGCCTTCTTCAAACTGCCGCCTCGACTTTTCGCCGCAGGAGTGACACGTCTCCTCGGTGAATATTTCTGGCTTGACCTCTTTTTTCTTGCCAAACAACTGCATGCTACTGGCTCACTCCAAGCGTGTTCCCCACGCCTACAACAATGACGGACTGCCCCTCGGCCGTCTTGTCTTCAATGACCGAATAAACAGTATTTGCCACCTTTTCGGCTGCGTCTGCTATTTCCTTTCGCATTATCGTGATTGCATCCTGGACCGACTGCTTGACTATCACTGCATAAACCGGGATATCAAACTTGGTCGCCACTTCTTCAATTTGATATTTCTCAACGCCGATTCCGCCAATGGCGGCACCGATCCCTTCCGCTACCTCGCCGGTTTTCTCGCCTTCCAGCTTGAGCGCGGCATCTATCATTATGATGGCGTCCACCTTGATGCCGAGATCGCCAACGAGTCGCATCATTGCCTCGCCGGGCCTCCCGACAGTTCCTGACGGGCCTTCTGCCTTAAGCAGGTAGAGCTTTCTGCTCCTGTACTCGTCTTCGCTGTAAACAGTCTCCCTGGCGGCAAGTTTCTTTTCCTTTCCAAGCATCATCCGGCCCACTACCATCGGGCCGATGCCGTCGCCTATCGGCTGGCCGCGCTTGAACGCCCCTATCGCGTTCTGCAGCGCCTCGGCTTCTTCAAGAAGGAGCGGCATCACCATTTGCAACTGCACGAGCACAAACATGCTGGTCGTGCGCTTGCCCATCAGGTAAAAGTGCCTAACGACCTTGTAGATCATATTGAGCGCAGTGGCCGCTTCAAGGATGTTCTCTATTTTTGAGACTTCCTGATCGCTTGCCCCACCGCACAGCTTTTTGACCTCAGTCCGCAGCCTCTCGTCCCTCGTCCTCATGATGTGGTCTAGCTTGCGCACGATGCCGCTTGGGTCAAGGTCGACTGGCATTATCGTGAAATACTCCAGAAACCTGTCTACTCCGGTCGCAGGGTCGCTTGAAGGTTTTACTGCGCCCTTGACGTAGTCGATCGCTTCCTTTCTTGCATTTTCCTTCATCGTTTTTAGCTTTACAAGCGACTTTGAAATGTCGTTCAGGATAATGCGCGACTGGAACTTTTGCGCGTACATCATGAAAAACGGAATTGTTGCAATCGAGATAATGTAAACCCACATCATCGGGTTGCTAGGATCGAATCCTTCCTTGCCTCCAAAGAGACCTTCAAGCTGAAGCAGAATATCCGAGAAACTTGACATTTGATTGCCTTTGTCCAAACCAGATGGGTCTCCAAGCTCAATTAAATCTTACCGTAATTAACTCGGTGGCAGCAAAGAGCCAAAAAAAGATGATGGAAGAGGGTTTTGCCACTGACCTTCAGCCATGCAGCAGCTAGATTTTCTGAGCAGAGAAATATTTTTTCTTTTCTGGATGGTAGTATTCGTTGTTTTCGTCGTGTTCTACAGGCGCCAGCTGCTTTGTTACACCTTCGGCGGTTTTCAGGAGTTTATCCAAGAACCCCATGAGAGCGCAGCTGTCAAGTGATGCCTATAAGGCAGCTTGTGGAATAAAAAATTACAACAACGAGAATTAATAAAGGATGCCCAGGGTTGAAGAATCGCCTGCTCGGGCTACTTACTTGCCTTTCTTGCCACCGCTGTGATGGCACTCGCACTGGCATTTGACCATCTTCATGTCAAATGAGCAGTCATAGTCCGGGCCGCAGATCTCACCTACTGGCCACTCGCCGGGGCAGTCGCCGTGGCGGTCGCGCGTGCAAAAGAAGGTCAACATTGTCCAAGTGGAATTGGCATACGGAGAAGATTTAATGTTTTGGATTATAGTTGGATGTTGAACAGCTGGGGAGCGTAGATGGAGCCCTCTCGTACCCGCTTGACCTTTGCCACCGACAAATAGTGCGGCCAGACTGTCACCATGATTGAGCCCTCGGGCACGCCCTCCGGCACTTCAATAACGACGATATCGCTTTCGTTGACGCCATATTCTACCAGCTTTTCTTTTGAAAACGCGACGTGGTCAGCAGGCATGCCGCTGCTGTAAACGTAGACCTTGCCCGTGTACTCTATCTTGTCCATCTTTCGCAGCAGGTTATATGCATTACTCTAGCACAAAAACGTATCTTAATCCGAGCCCGAGTCGCCAAATATCAGCTTCATTTCGTCAAACGTGAGCTTCTCTCCGCTTGACATCTTTTTCATTGCAGCTTCCTTGAGCGTGTTCCAGCGCTCTTGGTACTCTTTGTCGCGCTTGGCTTTCTC
>DAINRX010000051.1:3965-5796 GCA_036741635.1 Nitrososphaera sp. | reverse complement strand
CTTCCTTGAGCGTGTTCCAGCGCTCTTGGTACTCTTTGTCGCGCTTGGCTTTCTCGTGCATGTCCTTGCGGCGGTCTTCCATCTCCCTCTGCCTCCTGTGCCTATGCTCGGCCGCCTGCATGCGCGACTTTTTGAATGCAATTGCGTTCAGCTGGGTCTCTATCATTTCCAGCTTGGCGCCGGCCTCCCTTACCGTGTGGATGACCTTCCTCCTTTCCTCGTAGAGGCTTTCCCGCAGGTTTATCAGGGTGTCAAGGCTCTCCTTGAGCTTGCCAATCTTGGAGCCGTACTCTTCTTTTAGCTTGAAAATCCTGTTGACCTGATCTTTCAGCTGGTCATACTGCGTCGATATGGTGCGGTACTGGTCTTCCTTCTTGTGCATCATTTTGAGCGTGTGCAACTTGGTGGCTATCTCCTTGGACTTGGCAACAAGCTTGCGCTCTTCGTCCTTGGACAGCTTTTTTGTCTGGATGTCGCGCTCTATCTGCTCAAGCGCCTTTTGCAGGTTGTGGATGTCGCTCCGCTCCTTGCGCGACTTGGCTGCCGCAGTGCCTACCTTGTCGTCCAAGTTTTTCATCTGGTTCTTGGCCTCAATCAGGCTGTTTCTCATCTCGACAAACTTGGGGTATTCGGTATCCTTTTCCTCATTGACCTCCTTTAGCTTTGCCCGCAGGTCGTCAAGCCGCGCCCTCTCATCATCAATCTGCTTCTTGACTCCCTCCAGCTTGGTATTTATCTCCTCTATCCTTTTCTCGCCTGTCTTTTGCTCTTCTTGAACGCTCTTTTTAAACTCCAGCAGAGTCTTGAGATTAGGGTCATTCGATTCCTGCATCTGAGAATTACTATTGTTTGCAGTTGTTGTAGCCGTTAACGCTGTGCTGCCACCATTGTCACTGTCTCGTACCACGTCGCTTACGGACTCTTGTAACATCAAAAATATATTTTTTGTCATTCTATATCCCTACAAGCAGGTAATTATCATTCATTTTGCGGTGATCTGTATGATCAGCGATGGTGCAACAATTGCCATCGGCTGCTACAACTTTATAAGAGCAGTGGACGTACTAGTTTAGGTTAGCGATGGACGATTTTGAAAAGGACTTTCCAGACTTTGACTGGAAAAATACCCCTGCCTACAAGCACCCGGGAGGCAAAGACTGCCCCTGCCCTAAGCACGAATACATCAGGGAGCAGATCAATGTCGCCAAGGTCGTGAGCGAGAACAACAACGATATTGCGCCTGAACAGAGACAGAAGGCGCAGGTGACCTTGAAGTTCTGCCCGGACCACTACGACGTCTACTTTAACGAAGTAATCCCGTCCATGCCCTTCAAGTACCGCTTCATGACCAAGGTGGCGCTCAAGCTGGGAGCAATATCAATACAAAAGCTGACCTATATGCAGTCTGACCAGTGCTTTTACTGCAAGTTCGGTTCTGGCGGCTTTGACAAAAAAGCGGAACTTCCACCCATCTAGCATTAGACAATAGTCAGTCTTGAAGAATTTAGCAGCATGTTTCTGAACGTTGCCTTGGTGTCTGACGAAAACCCAAGCGAAAGGGCGTTGCGGATGATTAGCGAAAGGTAGGTAAATCCGCTGCCAGCCTCTGACAAGTAGCCGTCATAAAACGCCTTTTCGACCTGCCGATACCTGCCAATGTCCATGACGCTTGCCAGAAACGACCCGATGTCCATGCTCCTTGAATAGGATGAGCTGCTTTTTTTTATGAATCCAAGATCTGTCCGTACAAGCGAATCGCCTCTCACAAGGTAGTTCTGCGCTTTGTTGTCAACGAAAGCATAGCCCGCACGATGAAACCTGCCTGTCAGGC
>DAINRX010000051.1:0-3865 GCA_036741635.1 Nitrososphaera sp. | reverse complement strand
CTCTTTTGTGGACTTGTTGCGCTTGACCACGACCTTCTGACCGCTCCACTCCTCTACTGTCACCTCCCGCTGCCAGTTTACGAAATACACAAGTAGTGTTCTAATGGCAGAAAGGCATTGATTTACTTTTGTTCAATGCATAATAGCAAGTATCGCCTAGCAGTACTACTAACATTGCTGGTTCACGAAGGCCATGCAAGCGCAAGGAGGTTCTTCACCCAAGCCAATGCAGAGAGCTATGACGCGGTCGTGCGCTTTACGACCTTTGACAGGGATTCCATGTGGAAGCGCGGCATGCTTGAGGCACTTGGTGGCAGGCATGACCACGTGCTCGAGCTTGCCTGCGGGACAGGCATCCTTGCTTCCATGCTTGCCCAAGCCGGCAAGAACGTAACTGGCATCGACCTTACGTTTGAATACCTCCGCGCTTCAAGGTACAAGCTGGGTCTGCCACTTGCTCAGAGCACCGCCGAGAGCCTGCCCTACAGAGGTGAATCCTTTGACGCAGTGGTGTCGTCATACTTGGCAAAGTATGTCGACGTCCAGAGGGTAGTTGACGAGTGCTGGCGCGTGTTGCGGCCAGGCGGCGTTGCAGTGTTTCACGATTTCACTTATCCAGGCGGTGTAATGCGCGGCCTGTGGAATGCATATTTTCACATTCTCCGGCTTGCAGGCAGGTTTATTGCTTCTTGGAGGATAGTTTTTGAAGAACTGGACGACGTAATAAGAAAATCGCAGTGGGTCAGCCAGACTCAAAGCGCGCTTAGCAGCAGGGGATTCCAGAATATCGCTTGCAGATACTACACCGCAGGCACGGCCGCCATAGTGCGCGCCGAAAAGCCATGACTGCCAACACGAACGAGACGCGCATGAACGAGTGGTTCGTGCCCAAGTTCGGACCAGTCAGGTTCCGCGTCTTTGTCGGGCTTTTGTTCCTGCCATACACCGGCATGTGCATCTCGTTTACAGTAATCGGCTCGATGCTTGCAGATAATGTTGTTATATTGTGGGACAGGGCAGGCGCGATTGCGCTCATCTATGCTCTTGCCCTTGGCGTCTCGGCCCACGTTGCAGATACCCTTGGCTCGAAAAAGATCAAGCCGTGGGGCAGCTACTTTTCCAAAGGCCAGCTGCTGGCACTTATGGTAGCCACACTTGCCGCGGCCTACGCAATCGGCGTATATTATATCGTGCTTTACGTGCCGCTCCTTGCGGTGATCGCAGTGCTGGAAGGGTTCTTTTTGTTTGCCTACAATTTTGAGGCGTTTGGTGGCCGGTTCCACAACAACTTTTGGTTTGCAGTCTCTTGGGGGGCGCTGCCGGCGCTTGCAGGCTATATCATGCAAACAAATTCCGTCAGCCCATTAGCAGCTGTTGCGGCTTGCATGATGGGACTCGTCAGCTATGCCGAGATCAAGATGTCCCGGCCGTACAAGCAGCTGAAAAAGAGCGAAGGCGACCCAGCAAGGGCAAAGAGGCTCGAGATCGGCCTCAAGGCAATCAGCCTTGGCACAATAGCCGTTGCCCTAGCAATGGTCGCCTTCAGGATAATCTTTTCATGATCCTTGCTGTACACTAGATGATTGCTGTGGCAGAAGGGGTAATCCTGAGAAAAGGCGACTTTGGCAGTTTCATGCTGCAAAAAATTTCTGAGCTTGAAGGCAAGTCTGGCATCAGGCTCCCACTGGCGCACAAGATCCTGCTTGCAGAAACCGGAACCGTCGAGCAAGTGCTGAGCATCCTGATAGGCTCGGCAGTAACCGTCAGGGTGGTAAAGCAAAGAGAAAACGCGCGCACTATTACCCGCGAGTCAGTCATCACCAGTAGCGATACCGGTAGGGTGCTCATAAGGGCGCGCAGCAAGATCTTTGTCAGCAACCTGCCGGCAAAAGTGGTGAACCAAATAAAGCAAAAACAGGCCGGCATCGGGACGATAATTCAGGGCGCCGGACTTGAAACGTTCAGGAAAATAGTTCAAGTCGGGTACGACCCGGCAGCCAGATCCGTTTTCAGAAAGTACCAGATCATTTACAGAAAAAAGATCGCATTTGAAATCAGGGAGGAACTGGCGTTAGAGAGTGGACCGGGTGGAATTTGAACCCACGACCTCGGCTTAGCGAGCTTTCCAAGGCAGGTATATGTCTGTCTCTCTACCGCCTCCCCTATATCTAAAGAGCAGATCTATTGAAGGAGAACTTTACAAGTCAAATCCCACCCGGTCCATTTTTTCCTTGCATGCTCTCTACTCTTGACCAATTTCTTGTTCTATTCGATGCGTTCTGAAAGAATGATAATCATGTTTTCCTAGGCACTTTAATGCTAAAGCAGGTTGCGTGCCCTATGGTCTAAATATCCTGGATTGTGCCCTTCAAAAGCTTCTTCTTGCGGGTGTTTGTCATCACCTATGTGTGCTGCAGCTTTTTCGGTGTTAGTGTATGGGTCATCAGCCGGCGATCTCAGGTCGGTCGGGAGCGTAAAAAAGAATGTGGCTCCGACGCCGCTTTGGTTGTTTATTCCCCCTATTTTGCCGCCATGGGCGTCGATAATTCTTTTCGATAAATATAGACCAAGACCAGTGCCCACATTTGACCTGCTTACAAATTTCTCAAAAAGCCTGGTTTTGATCTCCGGACTGATCCCAATCCCAGAGTCTTCGACTTTGAACACCAGAGAAGAATCATCAAACTTTACAGCGGAGACAGTGATGGTTCCATTCTCTGTAAACTTGACGGCATTATCGAGCAGGTTGTAGAGCACTTGGCTGATCTTGGAGCTATCGCAAAATATTATAAACCTGTCCGCTAGCCTGTAATCTAGCCGAATATCCACTGGTTTGTTTTCCGTAAGCGCGTTTTTCCTAGCATCTTGAATCGCCGTTTCAAGCAAATTTTTTATTTCAACTTGTTCCAGATGTAGGGTAAAACTTCCACTTTCTATCCTGCTAACCTGCAAAATATCCTCTGACAGTTTGTAAAGTTTGGATGCATTTCTCGCTATGACGCTTATGTTTTCATTCAAGTCGTCTAGCGTCAGGTTGTCGAGTTTTCCTTCTCCTCTTAACGCTCCGATGCTTTCCATTGCAAGTTCGGCGCTTGCTATGATTGGACAGATGGGGTTGCGCAGCTCGTGAGCGGCAATGTTAACAAATTCGTCCTTTAGCCTGTCTGCTTCTCTTGCCTTTTCATAAAGATCGGTTTCTCGCCAAAAACTCTCAAAGATAGTGACATAGGGCAGCACTGTTGGCTTGCTGTTTGAGAACGTTGCTAGCCCTACAGCTTCTTCAAAAATGCCCTTGGCATCATTCTTTGTTTCAATAACAAGAGAGAACTTTCCGTCAACGATCAAAAGCTTGAACTTTGTTTCCGCTGGCGATGATTCTATCTGTCTGACCACACTTCCATTCTTTCTAAGTTCGTCAAGATAAGCAGCGACAAAATCGTCCTCCGGCGTCAATAGCCTAACTGTCACTCCGCGCTGACACGCACGCCGCAGTTCTGTAAAGACACCCAAGCGTTCTTCTCTGCGCACAGCATTGATCGTCGGAAAGACCAAAAGCACTTCTTGTTGGGAATTTCTCAGCAGCGAGAAGTAAACCTGCTTAATATTCTGGACGTTAGAAATAATCTGAATAGATTCATCTTCAGTCTGTATCAAACTGCGCGGATTATCTTCTAGCGGCTCATCGTAATTGTCGCTGTTTTCTGAACCCACTGCTACATCAACTTACTTCATGTCTGGGCTAGATAAATCAATAAGCAAGATTGTTATAGAAAGTTGTTACGATGTCGCCTGTGCGGCAAGCGTCTTTTCGACAGTTGCTTTTAGGTTTGTGGGCATTATTGGCTTGCGTAAAATGGTGCTGAAC
>DAINRX010000050.1:0-10245 GCA_036741635.1 Nitrososphaera sp. | reverse complement strand
GCGACCCGGTCCCATTCCGAACCCGGAAGTCAAACCTGCCGTCGCTGCTGTGTTACTGATCTGCGTGAGCGGTCGGGAAGCAGCAGTGCTGGCATCATCTTTCTATGCGTCAACATTCTCGCCAAGGTGTATCGTTTTAACCAGCTTTCTCACATCAAGAGCAATGCGATCGATTATCCGAAAGGCGGAGGCAACCCCCGCGGGCTCCCATGCCCGGGTCTCTATGATGCAGCAATAGTTAGCTGCTTTCAATGTTATCTTTTTCACTTCTTCCTTCATGATGTTGCTTGCAAACTCGCCCGACAGCGTTGCGTCTTTTGCCAAAATGTTGGACACAACGCCGCCGCTCCACCCCATGCTCGTCACCTTGCCGTTGTACAATTGATAATACGGCGCGGCATCCAGAAGCTTGTGCGCGTTGTCGTCGGCGTCTATGATAAAGTCGTTCTCGACAAGGCAGTAGACGTTGTAAAAGGGGCCCATGCGCATCACGTCCTCTATGCCGACATAGTCGATGTTGCCGCTTAGCATTCTGACAAAGCCGTCCCTGTTTGAAAGCCAGCGCTCAAAATACGGCCTCTTGACCGGGTGCACGTCCAGCTTCATACTGCCTATCCTGCAGCTAAACCCCTGCTCCTCAAGCTTCTCGACAAGCGCGCTGAGCTGAAAGGGAGGCATATATTTCATCACGACGGTTGAGGCTTTTCGTCCTCCATCAGCAGCTTGACAAGCGTCCTGACGCCAAACCCAGTCGCGCCCTTGGGGTTGTAGCTGCGCTCGTACGTCCCTTCCTGCGTCCAAGCGGTGCCGGCAATGTCGATATGGACCCACGGGACGCCGTTGGCAAAGTTGGACAGGAACGCGGCAGCAGTGATGGCGCCGCCGGGCCGGCCGCCGATGTTCTTTATGTCGGCGTACGCGCTCTTGATCTGCTCATGGTACTCGTCGTACAATGGAAGCTCCCACATCTTTTCGCCAGTCTTGTCCGACAATTTGCGCAGCCTGTCGGTCAGTTGCTTGTTCGTCCCGACGATGGCGGCGACGTTGGCGCCAAGTGCGATTATGGCTGCGCCGGTGAGCGTCGCAAGGTCGATTACTGCCTTGGGGCTGTACGTCGCTATGCCGTAGGCAAGCGCGTCTGCCAGTATCATGCGACCCTCGGCGTCCGTGTTGAGCACCTCCACGGTCTTGCCGCTGTACATCCTGATGATGTCGCCGGGCCGGTAAGATGTGGCAGACGGCATGTTCTCAACCGACGGCACGATGCCGACCACATTGACTGCCAGCTTCATCGAGGCGACCGCCCGCATGACAGCAAGCACCGTGCAGCCACCGCACTTGTCAAACTTCATTTCGTCCATCTTTTCGCCCGGCTTGATGGAGATGCCGCCGGTGTCAAACGTGACGGCTTTTCCAACAAGCAGGTACGGCTTTTGTTGCCCTTCTCCGAGGACGCCGCTGTTGTATTCGAGGATTATCAGCTTGGGCGGATTGTTGCTTCCCTTGCCCACGGCCACGATACCGCCCATGCCCATGTTCTCCAACTCGTAGCGGTCGATGACCCGCGCCTTCAGGCCGTATTCCTGCGCAAGCGACAATGCAATGCTTGCCAGCTGCGCAGGCGGGCAGTCGTTTGGCGGCAGGTTGGCGATGTCGCGGGCAAAGTTCACTGCCTCTACGACCAGATTCGCCCTGTCTGCTATCGACTGGAATTTTGGCGAGTCAGAGTTTATCAGGATGGTGGCTTCGTCTATTTTTGCTGAGGGCTCTTTGTTGTTGCTTGCCTTGTATTTGTCAAACGAGTAAAGCGCAAGTGCTACTCCCTCAGTCATGGCCTCTACCAGCCCCTCGTCGAGGTTGGAGAACTGGAGCATCGAGAACTCTTTTGCGTCCAGCTCCTTTGCCTTTTGCGCGGCCTTGCCGGCACATATCCGGGCGCTTTCGTCCGTGAATTTTTCCCGCTTGCCCAGTCCAAGCAGCATTATCTTTTTCATCGGCCCCCTGCCAAGGGTGTAGACTAGGATGCTTGAGCCAAACGTCCCGCGGAACTCCTTGTTCTCCAGAGTTTCCTTGATGGAAGCAAAGACTGAAGGGTCGAGCTCCTTTGACTGCGAAAAGTCATGCTCGTTTTCAAAGACACCGATTACCAGAAGCGAGGTCTGCTTCTGGTCGATTTTTGCCTTCTCAACCTTGACCTGAACCATGATGTAATGACAAAACGAGCAACTTTATTTTAAACTAATCACGCGGGAATGGGAACTTGGCGCCGTGGCTGAGCGTCTTGGCTATTCTCTTGAAGACATTGGTAGGCGTATAGCACGACATGCTGGCGCCGTCGTACTCGCATGCAGCATGAATGTTGGCAGCCTTGCCTCCCTTGAAGATGCCCACGATTATTTCCTTGACAAGCGGCAGTATGCCTGACCGGGCGCCGTGAGCGCCATCCCTGTTGACCAGCCAGAACATCTGAGTCGCATCGTAGCCGGGCGGAAATATCATGCCCCTGGCTTCCTTGGCCTCCTGTGAGTAATAGTGGCCGGCGGTCCTTATCCACCCGCGGGAAAGAGCGCTCGCCATTTTGGCGAACTTGGCACAGGAATAGCACTTGTCGTCGTAGATAAGAAGCGGCCGCTGGAAGAGCGACGATACCGACGACATGTGTGCGTGTAATTCGTGTCCGACTCTATTAAATCTTGATTACAGAGCTATCTTTTTATTTTCCTGTAAAGAGCTTTTTCATGTATTGTTTACACAGGATGATGATAGTTATGGGCTTTAACATGCGTTACCTCGACCTCAGGCGAAAGATCCGCGACGTGCGTATGTGGGCTATTCAGGGCATCGCAGAGGCCGGCTCTGGCCATCCTGGCGCGTCGTTCTCGGCAGCCGAGATAATGGGTACCCTTTACTTCAGGAGGATGAGGCATGATCCTTCAAGGCCGGGATGGGAGGAACGCGACTACTTCATAAATTCAAAGGCACACTCGGCTCCCGGCTTTTACTCGACTCTTGCAGTAGCAGGCTACTTTCCACCAGAGGAGGTAAGGACCCTCCGCAAGCTGGGCTCGCGGCTGCAGGGTCACCCCGTCATGTACTCCGAGCGCCAGAAGAACCACAGCGTGCCAGGCGTCGAATACTCGGGCGGCTCCGAGGGCATGGGGCTTTCAGTAGGGATAGGCATCGCGCTTGCCAGCAAGCTGGACGGCAAGAAGAACAGGGTGTTTGTCCTGATAGGCGACGGCGAGTCGAATGAGGGCCAGATATGGGAGGCGTCGATGGCCGCCGGCAAGTTCAAGCTGGACAATTTAGTTACCATACTGGATCGCAACCGCATTCAGCAGGACGGCTTTACCGAGGACATCATGCCACTCGACCCGACCAAGGACAAGTGGGCGGCGTTTAACTGGCAGGTCTTTGAAGTCGACGGCCACAGGGTCGAGCAGATTGTCGACGTGCTCAACAAGGCGGCACAGGTAAAGGACAAGCCTGTCATGATAATCGCCAATACCGTGAAGGGAAACGGTGTGCGCCACATGGCAAACAACCCCCAGTGGCACGGCAAGGCGCCGCCCAAGAGGCACACTGAAGTGCTCCTTGAGGAGCTGGAAAGTGAGTGCCTGATTGCGCCCTCTATCATCGCCGGCGAGCGAGAGAACTACGAGGACAAGATAAGGAAGGTCGAGCGCGAAGGTGTAGACATGATCCACATCGACGTAATGGACGGCCGGTTCGTTCCAAATACCACATTCTTTGCAGACAAGATAAAGAAATTGAGGCCATCGACAAGCCTGCCGTTCGACGCTCACCTCATGATTGAAAAGCCGCTAGAGCAGATACAGGAATACATCGACGCCCGGTGCGACATAATCACCGTGCATGCAGAGGTGTGCACCGAAAATGAATTCAGAGAAATTCAGGAAAGGCTAATAGCAAATGGCATCAGCCCCGGCATCGCAATCAACCCCGGCACCGATGTGCCAGAATGGCTCTATCGCTGCCTGCACGACCTCGATGTCGTTATTGTCATGTCAGTCAACCCCGGCTTTGCCGGCCAAAAGTTCATGCCCAAAGTGCTGCCCAAGATGGTAGAGGTGAACAAGAAGTTGCGCGAGCATGGCTTCAAGGGGTACATCGAGGCAGACGGCGGCATTGACGCCACGACGCTCCAGCAGGCATACGATGCTGGCGCAAGGATATTTGTGGCGGGCAACGCGGTCTATGGCGGCGGGGATATCCATGGCGCTGTCATTCAGCTGAGGCACAAGGCCGCAGTGGCGCTTGAGCGCCGACTGCTAAACCACGCCACTCAACTGAACATCAGGCCCGACTGGATGAAAGCCCGTAAACATATATTGATTCCATACGCAAATGAGCTTGGAATAGAGGAAGAGCTCCATGCTGTTAAGTAGCGAGAAAAAGACGGCAGACATGAGAGGGGCCTACGGCGACGCCCTCGTAGAGCTTGGAAAAGACGATACCATCAAGATTGTATGCGTAGGCGGTGACACCACCGATTCTCTTAAGACGAAAAAGTTTGGCGACAAATACCCCGAGCGGATGTTCAACGTCGGGATTGCAGAGGCCAACCTAGTCTCAGTAGCCGCTGGTTTGGCTATAGCCGGCAAGGTGGCGTTTGCGAGCACCTACGCCGCGTTTATTCCTGGCAGGTGCGTCGACCAGATCCGCAACACGATATGCTATCCTTATCTTAATGTCAAGCTCGTGGTGTCACACAGCGGACTCACAGTGGGGCCGGATGGTGCGTCCCACCAGCAGATAGAGGACATTGCAAGCATGAGGGCAATACCCGACATGCGCGTCCTCGTGCCGGCTGACGCCATTGCAGTCAAGCACCTGATAAAGACCATAGCCCGCACCCCCGGCCCGTTCTACATGAGACTTGCGAGGCCCTCAAGCGAGGTCATTTACGCGGACCAAGCCGACTCGTTTGAGATAGGTAGGGGCAACGTCCTTGCAGACGGCTCTGACGCGACGATAATCGCGTGCGGCCTCATGGTGAGCAGGGCATTGGAAGCCGCAAAGGTTTTGCGTGAAAAGGGTATCTCGTGCAGGGTAGTAGACATGTTTTCGATAAAGCCGCTCGACCGCGACCTTGTAAGCAAGTGCGCCAGGGAGACGGGCGCGGTAGCCACCGCAGAAGAGCACAACATCGTAGGCGGCCTTGGCGGCGCGGTGTCTGAGGTCGTTGTCGAGACCTACCCGGTGCCAGTCAAGCGCGTGGGCGTGCGTGACACGTTTGGCGAGTCTGCCCGCGACGAAGAGATAGACACGCTCTTAGAGCAGTACGGCCTGACCGCAACAGAAATAGCAAAGGCGGTGCTTGAAGCAAGGAGTAGAAGCAGAAAATGAAGATCTTCCTCGACACCGCAAACATTGACTCGATAAAAAAGTACAACGACATGGGCCTTGTAGACGGCATTACGACTAATCCAACTCTGCTGTCAAAGGAGAAGGGCAATCCTGCAGAGATCATGCGCCAGATAGTCAAGATAGTCAAGGGCCCGGTGAGTCTTGAAGTCGTGGGCATCACGGCGGAGGAAATGATTGAGGAGGCGCACAGGCTCAAAAAGTACGGCCAAAATGTTGTAGTCAAGATACCGATGATCCCAGACGGCATGAAGGCAGTCAAAAAGCTCAAGGCCGAAGGTGTTGAAACAAATGTAACGCTGATATTTTCTGCAAACCAGGCTATCCTAGCGGCCAAGGCCGGCGCGGCCTACGTGAGCCCGTTCATTGGCAGGCTGGATGACGCGGGCCAGGAGGGCATGGCCGTCATTAGGGAAATAGTGCAGATTTTCAAGAACTACCAGTTTGACACCAACGTGCTCGTGGCAAGTGTGAGGCACCCGCTGCACGTCATAGAGGCGGGCAAGATAGGCGCTCACGTCGTGACATTGCCACCAGACATTCTGGGCAAGATGATGTCGCACCCCCTCACCGACAAGGGGCTGAGCGCGTTTCTAAGCGACTGGGAAAAGGTCAAGAAGGAAAATCCCAGTCTGGTTATCTAGCTGCTACGCAACAGCTTGATCACTTTTTTTGGCATGTCTGGCAACCTGCTGACTGAAATCGCCCTTTCATAGTTCAGGTACTTCAAGTTGTGGCCGATGCCTACTGCATCGTTGACGTTCCGGCCTACCCCTATAGCCATCATTCTGATCCCTGCTTTTCTGTATGACAGCACCATGCTCCTCACCGCGTCAAAGTCTGACGGCTCGCCGTCTGTCAGCGTGACGAAAATGTCTGGCTTGAACGACTTGAGCACCGGCTGCAACAAACCATAGACTTCTGCCAAGGGCGTCCCGCCGCTTGCCCGGATCTGCACCAGCCTCCTTGCGCTCACTACCGACCACTTTACATTTGGCGGCTTGACAACCCAGCACTTGACCTGCCGCTTGTCCGTGCTAAACGCATAGACTGCGAACTTTATTCCAAGGTAGGCAAGCGCCTCGCAGAGCGCAATCGTCGCCTGCTTGTACTCCAGCTCGGCGTCGGCAATGCTGCTAGAGTGGTCCAGCAGGATCGCCACCTTGGTTTTTATCGACAATTTAAAGTCAGTAAGAAAGGTTTTTGGCAGCGCCTCGGCATAGCTCTCCGCGTCAAACTCATCGCCGGACTCGTCGTGTCTCTCTACCCAGCCGGTCTTCCACTCCCGGAACGCCGCCTTGACCTTCTGGATAAGGTCGATGTTGTAGATCTGGGTCTCGTCGACATCCATCTTGTCTGGCACGCTCAGGCCGAAATTCTCGAGGCTGTCGTAGCCCTTGTTCTCTGTCTTTTTGCTCTCCTTGACCAGCGTCTCGAACTCGTTCAGGACGTCATGGCCCTCGTAGATCTCTTTGGTCTTTTCCTGCGTGTCATCCTTTTTGCGCCTCATGCGGACAACCTTTTCCACCTGCTTCAGCAGGTCGCTCTGGTTGAGCGAAGCGCCGACCCTCGTCTTGGGCGACAGGATGGGAATCGAGACCAGCGGGTCGAGCTCGAGCATCTTGATGAGCTTGGGAATGTGCCGCTCTATCCAGTCGGTGCCATAATTGTTGTCGATTGCTTCCTTTACGATCTCGTTTGCATAGTCTGTAGCCCTCTTTACCTTGTCGAATTCGCCCCCGAAAAGCTCGCCCTTCAGGTATCCCGTCAGGAAGTACTGCGAGAACGCCTCAGCTATCTTGTACTTACCGTAAATTGAGTTGAGTAGCTGGCGCGATATCCACGAGATGCCCTCGTTGAACATTAGCTCGCTTGCCATTCCCTCCCACTGCCGCAGGCCAAGGATTTCCACACGCTTTGTCTCCACCGTATTGAGTACAAAGCCGTAGGCATGTTCGTAGCTCTGCACCTTGGTTGAGTGGCGCATCCTCATAGACTCGTACCAGAGGGCGACGCGCCACTGCCTGTACTTTTGAAAGTCGGTGCCCGGGTAATAGTTGAGAAGTGGGAGTACTATCTGGTTCTTGTCCGGCTTGGCAGCCGGGGTCTTGTCCGGCACAAGTATTATCGTCACCCTGTCGTTGCCGGACCACCTTCTGGCAAGAAAAGTCGCAATGTCGAGCAGGACATCATTTCTCATTATGGCGCTTGCTATCTTGGCCGCCATTATCTGTCGCCAAAGATAGACGTAATCATGTCCATCACTTTCTGGTACTCGACCTGTCCCCACTGGTCGTACGCGTTGGCGTAGACAACTTCTGCGGCCTGCCTGCCAGACAGGCCGGCGTTGAGCATCTTGGCAAACGCTATCGTCTCTCGCAAGGACGGGCTGTAGTACAGCTCTTCAACCGCCGCTGCTTCGCGCAGGTTTTTCGCAAGCTGGATTGCGTGCTTTACCTCTTTGATCTTGGATTCGTCTACGGTCACGTGCCGCTGGACGATGTCAAGCTCTACCTCTTCCGGTGGGTAGTCAAGCCTCATCCTCACCGGGAACCTGCTCAGCAGTTGCGGCGGCAGCTCCTTGGTGCCCACGTGCGACAGCGGGTTGATTGTGGCTATCACGAACCAGTCGTCAACAGCCCTGACCACCTGTCCCTCGGCCTCTTTTAGCACGAGCTGTTTTCTGTCGTCGAGTGCTTCGTCGAGCCGGAGCAGCACGTCTGCCTCGGCGGCATTCAGCTCGTCAAGGTACAGCATGCTGCCTTCGCGCATAGATTTCACGAGCACGCCTTCGACAAAGCTTATCTCGCCCTTGTCAAGGGTCCTGGACCCCACAAGGTGCGACTCCCTTGTACGAAGGCTAAAGTTAACAGAATCGAGATCCTTTTTCATCTGCGAGGCAAATTTCCTCACAAGCGTTGTCTTGCCAGTTCCCTTGGGGCCAATAATGAGCACAAAAAGGCCTGACCTGTGGGCCTTTTCCAGCACGTCAAGGGCATTGTTCCAGTCAAGGTAAATTATCTCCTGACTGCCCAGTTTGCTTGTTGCCGTCGACTCCATCTGCTCTTATATAGCGACCATAACAGTATTTGAGCGTTAAGATATGGCAGGCATCAGGTTCGTATTGCGGCAGCAGGTCTGTGGTGCATCCGCGCACGCAGTTTTGCAAACCCAAATGCAGCCATTGTGGCGATCTCGAAGTAAAGCGACAGCGACCAGACAAGCCAGTACGGCTTTAACAGCATCACCTGAATTGGATCTGGGTTGTCAACGAAACTATAGGTCAGGACCCAGTCGGCGTGATAGGTAACGTCGGTGACAAATGGAAACGGCAGAGCCAGCGAATGCCCCCACCAGCCAGCCGGCCTAAGCAACCAGATAACTCTGGCGGCGATAGCGGTTCTTCAGACAGTGGCAGTGACGACTCATCAGCAGATATAATAGTAATAGCAATAGCAGCAATACAGAAACTTCCGGCGAGCAGCAGTAGTAGTAGGTATCACTGACGATTTAAAATTGACAAAAATGCGAAGTGTGGGATTTGAATGCTAGAAAGATGATGGCGCTGCGAAACCTCTCTCTTCTTCTTTTCTAATTCTCTCTATCGTCTTGCACCTTCTCATCCACTATCTGCAATTGCTCCATTGCATAAATTGCCTGAAGATAATTCGGATCTTCTCTGTAGCGCAGGTAATCTTGAATTACATGGCTATCGATCTTGTGCCATACTATTATGCCATCCACCATTCTTGTCGCTATCGATAACGTAGCCATTACCAGCCTATCCGATGGTGGGTCATAGTCTTGCCTTGTATAGTTGTAGGTTATTGTTGGATATACAATATAATCAATGGGTTTATTCTTGAACATCTTCCTAAATTCTGACAAATTATCTTCTAGTTTTGAGACATTGAAGTAGCTTGCACTTACCAAAATTATGGATTCGGCAAATTTGCCATACTCATCAACTACAACATCTGTTCCTAAGCCTTCAAAATATACCACAGGATAAAATTTAAGATCATTTCTTTTGCCTTCCAATGCTTTGGAGAGATTGGAATATAACATGAAATCAATGTTCCTCCAGAATTTGGTGTCATTTCTTGTGCTAATCCAGTTGAAGTCATCTATGGCAAAGCCATCAAACGAGAAGGGATGCCTGTTTTTGAGGTCATTGAAATAATTTATCCACTCTTTCCAATCGTAATTGCTCACAGGTCCGCCTTCCGATGGAGGCAAAAGAATTATGACTATTTTTAATTCGGTTTTGTCTGCAGCATCTAACAGCTTTTCTGTTGCTTTTACTTCCTCTGCGTTCCCAAAATCATGCATTACAAAGTAATACTCGTCAAAGCCCTGTTCAAGAAACGCGGATACTGCACGCTTTTGATCGGTTTTTTCCATATCCTCCAAGTGCATTTTGTCTGGAATGTATGCCCCCATAACCTTCTCCTTTTTTTCGTCATGCAAGAATGGCGGTAATCTTGCAAGGCTCGTAAGAGAATTTTGTTCTCCTCTACCTTTAGAATCATTTTCGGGGTTAGCCATAGTAGGTAATGCATAGTTAGAAGAAAAGGTCATAGGCATGGTCAAAAGCAAAAGAATTGTAATAGCTGCAAGAATTGCAGAATGGTAACAATTAAGGCAACGACTACGTCTTGTACAGGTGCTCACTCTTTTCATTTTGGGAAAATAATTTTTAACACATACTGAATAATTTTCAGAATAAACGTGTTGCTAACTTTTTCTCAAGCAGGTATTATATATCATCATCATACAATCAGGAAAACGCTTGACAAACAATTTTGTTACAAAAATCGGAGAATTGAGCATGAGATTGAAAAGAATGCGAAGTGC
>DAINRX010000049.1:0-10469 GCA_036741635.1 Nitrososphaera sp. | reverse complement strand
AAAAGCCCTAGATGGGATTCGGACCCATGACCTAAGGTTTACGAAACCTTCGCTCTCCCAGGCTGAGCTACTAGGGCACGTAAAACAGACACAGGCAACTTCTGGCGTTCTTTATTTAATTCTTAGCACCATCCTGCCAGATCTTGGCGCGACATTAAATACCGGCGCCATCGATGTTTTTGTTAGTTTGAAGGTATCGATCTCGGGCATCAGGGGAATCTATGGGCAAGACCTCAACCTCCACGAGGTCTCCAGATTCGCAGGCCAGTTCGCTACCATAATCAAGTCGGGCAGGTGCGTGCTTGCGCGGGACACCCGTCCATCAGGCAGGATAATCGCACAGGCAGCGACAGCTAACCTGATGTCTGCAGGAATTGACGTGTACAACCTTGGTGTGGCGCCCACCCCGGCGGCGTTCCGGGAGGCGCAGAAGTACGGCGCTGGCGTGATAGTGACGGCGTCGCACAACCCGCTTGAATGGAACGGCATGAAATTCATAATCAGCGGCAGGGGGCTTTTTGAAAGCGAGGTGGACACGATGCTCAAGGCGCCAAATGGCCATCATGGCAAGTTTGGCAGCGAGTATGGCGCTACCTCAAGCTACGTCGATGACATTGTGCAGCTGGTAAAGGGCGGCTCGCCTGTTAAGGTGGGAGTGGACGCTGGCGGCGGCGCTGCGTGCGGCTACGCAGAGCTACTGTTTAAGAAGCTGGGCAGGCAGTGCTACAGCATCAACGGCGTTCCCGGCGTTTCTTCGCGCGGGCCCGACCCGACTGCCGACGAGCTTGCAGATCTAAGGGCGCTTGTAACTTCCAACCACTTGGATCACGGCTTTGCGGTAGACCCTGACGGCGACAGGCTTGTAGTCGTAAGAAATAATGGCGAAAAATTGAACCCTGACGCGACGCTGCTCCTGTGCGTCGCCCGTGTAGTAGAAATGGGCATGAAGAGGTTCGTGACAAGCATCGACACGAGCGTCGCCGTTGAAAAATTCATCCGCGAGCACGGCGGAAAAGTCGCATACTCCAAGGTGGGCGAGGCAAACGTGGTGAGCAGGATGCTTGAGGTGGACGCGGACGCAGGGGGCGAGGGCAGCAGCGCCGGCTTTATCATGCCCCGGTTTAACATGTGCCGCGACGGGCTGCTCGCCGCAGCCACGATATCGGCGCTTGACAGGAGGACGATAGACGACTGCCTGAAGTTCGCGTCCCAGTACGCGCAGGTAAGGAGCAAGATAGCGGCCGATTCCTCTTTGCACATGGCAGTCATTGAAAGGCTGCCGGACATTTTCAAGAAGGAATCGTCGTCTATAATGACTGACGACGGGGTCAAGGCGATAATAGACGAGGACTCGTGGGTCTTGGTAAGGCCGTCAAACACCGAGCACGCGATCAGGGTTTCAGTCGAGTCCAAGGCAGAAAATGCGCAAGCGCTCTACAAGAAGGCAAGCGAAAAGGTCCAGCATGTTTATGAGCAAATTAGATGAAAGAGAAATAATCCGCATTTTTGCGGGCAAGCTGGGGATAGGCGACCTTGACGACGTGGCGACGCTAGAGAAGAACAATATTGTTTTCAAGGCAGACATGCTGGTCGCATGCACGGACGTGCCGCCTGGCATGAAGCCGTGGCAGGTCGCAAGAAAGAGTGTCGTGTCGTGCGCAAGCGACTTGGCGGCCAAGGGAGTCAAGCCGCTCGCGGCGATGATATCCCTTGGCTTGCCTAAGAATTGCACGCGGCCGTATGTTGAAGGACTCGCAGAAGGCTTTGCGATTGCGTCAAAAGAGTTTGGCGTAAAGATAATCGGCGGCGACACGAATCAAGCCGGCGAGCTGGTGATCGACTGCAGCATGATAGGTATCGCAAGCGGCAAGCTGCCGCCAAGGAGCGGCGCCAAGCCGGGCGACATAGTAGTGGCCTCAGGCATGTTAGGGCTTGCGCCTTCTGGCCTCGCTATTCTGATGCACAATGCTAGAACAGCTGGCATGTTCAGAAAGCAAGCGATTGAATCGGTGCTCCAGCCCGTCCCGAGGCAGCGCTTTGGCGTTGCACTTGCAAAGTATTTTTCATCATCAATTGATTCAAGCGATGGCCTTGCGATCTCGCTTTACGAGCTTGCAAGCCAGAGCAACGTAGACATTATTGTTGATAGCGTACCAGCGGTAGACGGCTTGGAGAAATTTGCGCAGGAAAACAGCCTTGATGTGTACGAGCTTGTCTTTCATGGAGGCGAGGAGTACGAGATCGTCGCTACGATCCCGCAAGCAAAGTTAAGGCAGGCAGAGACCGCAGCTAGAAAGGCAGAACTCACGCTGCGCGTCATGGGCAGAGTGAAAAGGGGAAATGGCAGCGTCTTTGTCGGCGACAGGCTGCTTGAGAACAGGGGCTATGTTCACTTTAGTAAGCGATAACGTTTTTAACTCTCTAAAGGGGCGATTGTAAATGCATGTCTGAAACTACCGCAGGAGACGAAATTACCCAGACTAGGTGGGGAGTAGCCCACATCTTTAGCAGTTACAATAACACGCTTGTGCATATCACCGACCTGAGTGGGAGCGAGACGATATCGTTCAGCTCTGGCGGAAGGCACGTTACGGCCGACAGGTACGAGTCGTCGCCCTACGCCGCAATGAAGTCTGCAGTCGCTGCAGCCGATGTTGCCAAGTCAAAGGGCATCAACGCGCTCCACATCCGCGTGAGGGCGGTTGGCGGCGTCGGCCCGAGAATCCCGGGCCCCGGCGCGCAGGCAGCCATCAGGGCTCTTGCAAGGGCGGGCTTTAGGATAGGCAGGATAGACGACGTGACTCCGATACCGCACGATACCACAAGAAAGCCGGGTGGAAGAAGGGGACGCAGAGTCTAGATCAATTTCATTTCCGGCGCCATTTTTACCTGCGCGCTGCATCCCCTATTTTTCAACTGCATGCCAAGCCACGCTATGAACTTGTCTTCAAATTTCTTGCCTTTTGAGCCGTCGACCTCAAAGCCGTGCTTGGCATACAATTTTTCTACGAACTGGCCGGCAAGGAACAACTTTGCAAATGCCCAGCCGGCGCTCTGGACCGGGTCGTCAAGCGCAAATGAGTTTTCCAGCTGGCATGCCTTTTGCATTTCATTCAGCATGCCGACTGCTACCTTGGAGTCGGGCCCAAAGTCTATTGATTGAAAATCAATAATGAACGTCCCTATTACTACCAAGTCAATCATTCATCTTGCTGCTGCTTTAGCTTGTCAGCAAACGAAATGAACTTGCCCTTGTCCTCCACCTTGATTGTGGTGTTGACCCGCACATTGAGCCCCACCGATCGAAAGAGCGACAGGAGCTCGCCCCCAGATATCCTGCTTGATATCTCGCCTGTCAGGATCAATTCAGCTATTTTTGCGACAATTGCTTCAGTCTGTGCAGGGTACTGTGCGTACGCAAGGCTCAGCACTTCGTCGCCCCTGTCATAGAGATACCCATTGACAATGTCGCGGGCAGTGCGCTGCCTTTGCGGCGGTGGCTGCTGGCTGCTCGTCTTTGCCCTTTCCAGCGCAGCTGCCTTTTCCTTCATTTCTTTCAGCTTGCGCGCTTTGATTATCTCGATGTCAGGGTCGTCGGAAGAAGAAGAAGAAGAAGACATTCTAGCCCTTTATCACCCCTATAGGCACGAGCCTCACCACCTTGGTGGCGATGCCAAGCGAGTGCGACACGTTGGCGACGGCGTCGACGTCCTTGTAGGCGTCCGGTGTCTCTTCTACGATGCCCTCTTTCGTCAGGGCCTTGACGTAGATGCCCTTTGACTCGAGGCCGCTCTTGACGCCTTCTGGCGTGTAGCTCCTCTTGGCGGCCGACCTTGACATCGTCCTGCCGGCACCATGCGCAGTCGAGCCAAAGCTGAGGTCGAGCGATTTCTGGTTGCCAAGCAATATCCAGCTTGCGGTGCCCATCGAGCCCGGTATTATCACCGGCTGGCCGATGCTGCGGTACCGCCCCGGCACCTGATCCATCCCTGCAGGGAACGCCCTTGTCGCGCCCTTTCTGTGCACGACCACATCACGCGCGCCCTCGCCGTCGACTTTGTGGCGCTCCACCTTTGCAATGTTGTGCGCGACGTCGTATACCAAATCCATGTCAAGGCCGCCCTCGCCCATATTGAAGACGCGCTCGAACGTCTTGCGGGTCCAGTGAGTTATCATCTGCCTGTTGGCCCAGGCAAAATTGAGCGCAGAATACATTGCCTTTCTATAATCCTCGCCCTCTTTCGAGTTGTTCGGGACGCATGCAAGCTCTCTGTCTGCAAGCGTAAGGCCGTACTTGCGGAGTGCCGACTCGGAAACGCGCAGATAGTCGGTGCATATCTGGTGGCCAAAGCCGCGTGAGCCGCAGTGTATCAGCACGGTCAGCTGACCTTCCCTGTCGAGGCCCATCGCTTTTGCCGCCCGCTCGTCAAATATCCTGTCCACCTTTTGTACTTCCAAGAAATGGTTGCCGGAGCCCAAGGACCCAAGCTGCGGCGCGCCCCTCTTCCTTGCGGTGTCCGAGACGCTTGCAGGGTCCGCACCGGCCATGCTGCCGCCTTCCTCGCAAGCCTCGGCGTCGTCGTCGGTGCCGTAGCCGTGGCGGACCGCCCACCGGACGCCTTCGACCAACAGCTCGTCTAGTTCCGACCGTGACAGCTTAACGGCTCCCTCGCTCCCTACGCCGGAAGGAATAGAGCGGAAGAGCTCGTTCACGAGGTCCTTGAGCTGCGGCCGAATGTCGCTTTCAGTTAGGTTCGTCCGGACAAGCCTGACGCCGCAGTTGATGTCATAGCCCACGCCGCCAGGGCTGATTACGCCGTGCTCCATGTCAGTCGCAGCGACTCCGCCCACTGGAAAGCCATAGCCCTCGTGGCCGTCAGGCAGGACAACGACGTGCTTTTTGACGCCTGGCAGCGTCGCGACATTCGCCGCCTGGTCTATCGTCCTGTCGGTGACCATCTTTGTTATCAATGATCCATTGGCGTAAATCGTAACCGGGACTTTCATTCTCTTTGCAGGGTTTGGATCTATCCGGAATTCTAGGTCGCTTACCTTTCTGACCTTGTGGTTGCCGCTCCTTGTGACAAGCTCGTTCAATGTTGTTGCTGCTACTCAATTGTTATCTGATGTTATTATAAGCCTTGCCCGGCGTACGCTGCGAACCTGTTGCTGTACTCCTTGAGCACCGGCTCGCCGGTGATTTCGTATAGCCTGCCAAGCTGGCTGACGTGCCCCTGATGATAGTTGTCCCACGCCTTGTTGCCAAGCCTGTCGTAGTAGGACCAGTCGCCAGAGTCGTATTCCGGCAGGTTCTGCAGGAGCCAATTCACTCCCTTGCCAAAGACAATGAGTGCCCGATAGTCGTGCGTGTACTGATAGTACTGCCATACGAACAAGAGCGAGTTAGTGTGGCCGTTGAGCACATAGGTCTTCTGGAAGCCAGGCTTGGCCAGAAGCTGGAGGAATAGCGAGTCGCGCCCCTCGTCGCTTGCCACGCCGCCATCTTCATAGTCGACCATGAACGCGCCAAAGGCTTTCTTGGCTTCGACAAGGTAGCGATCGTCGCCAGTCATGTTGTGCGCCCTTGTCAAGACGTTGACGCCTTCCGCCTGCGCAAGCCCTGACGCGTACGGAGGGCTCACCCCTCCGTACGAGCGCCATGCAAAGCCGTACTCCCAGACAGAGTAGTTGCCCCTGTCGGTCGCGTGCGCCACCAGCCAGTCAGCGGTGTTGAGGAAATGCTTCTTTGCCTGCGGGTCGCCAGTCGACAGGAACTGGTCGTAATACTTGAGCCCTGCCTGCGCCGCCACCTTGGGGTTGTAGACCACGCCAAGCGAGCCACCATAGTCGTACATCACGACTCCGTTTTCGTCTGGAACGAGCGATGCCTCGGCGACACGCTGGTCTTCCATAATGGCCACTACCTTGAGAGTAGCACCTGCCATCAATAATAATATAATAATAATAATGAAATGCAAATTCTGGATCTTGATTGCGCATAATCTTCTGCCTGGATTTATGTTAAGCATTATCTACAATAGCTTTCTGAATAAGCTATATGCTAACAAGGTTTATTTTCATCACGGCCCGCCCTACATCCTATAGAAGATGCCAATACTGCCTATTGACTCGGGGCGCTACGGTAGCAAGGAGATGCGCGCCATATTTGAGGACGAGAAGCGCTTGCAGTACCAGCTAGACTTTGAGGCGGCCGTGGCTCAGGCCCAAGCCAGGATAGGCATGATACCGGCCGAGGCTGCCAGAGAAATTGAAAAAGCTGCCAGCTCTGGCAAAGTCATCTTGGCAAGGGTCAGCGAGCTTGAAGCGACAAGCGAGCACGATACAGCGGCCATGGTGGAAGCGCTGAGCGAACAGGTCTCGGCCAAGTCAAAGCCGTGGATACACTACGGCCTGACCAGCAACGACGTTGTCGACACTTCGACCTGCATGCAGATGCGCGACGCTTTCAAGATAATCGAGTCAAAGGTCGGCAGACTGGCATCTCTTCTGGCAGACAGGGCAGTCGAGTTCAAGGCATTGCCTGCGGTGGGCAGGACGCACGGGCAGCACGCGAGCATCATTGCATTTGGGCTGAAATTTGCAATATGGGCCGCGGAAATGGCCAAGCACATTGAAAGGATCAGGGAGGGCAAGAAGCGCTTCTTGCTCTGCAAGACGCTCGGGGTGGTTGGCACCGGCTCGCTCATGGGCGACAGGGCGCTTGAAGTGCAGAAATTGGTGGCTGCAAACCTCGACCTTTATCCTGTAAATGCAGCGACTCAGGTGGTCCCCAGAGAACGCTTTGCCGAGATGCAATTCTGCATAGCGCTCATTGGCTCGACCCTTGACAAGATAGCAATAGAGATCAGGAACCTGCAGCGCACCGAGATAGGCGAAGTTGCCGAGCCCTTCAGGAAGGGCCAGATGGGAAGCAGCGCAGTGCCTGTAAAGCGCAACCCGATCAAGAGCGAGCGCGTGTCGTCACTGGCTAAGATGTTAAAGTCGCTTGTCGGCGTGTCGATGGACAACATTGCGCTATGGCACGAGCGTGACCTTTCAAATTCTGCCAACGAGCGCTTCACGCTGCCGATGGCGACGATACTGCTTGACGAGATGCTAAACGCCGTGACCAAAGTGATCTCGGAGCTCAAAGTGAACAGGGAAAGGATAGCCGCAAACATCGAGATGACAAATGGCCAGATATACGCCGAGTTTGTGCTCGAAGCGCTCGTGAAAAAGGGTGTTGCTCGCTTTGACGCCTACCGGGATATACAGCGCGTGGCGTTTGCGGCGCTTGAATCCGGCGAGCACTTTTTCGACGCGGCAGCCAAGGACGCGAGCATTTCAAAATATCTTACAAAGAAGGAGCTCCAGTCAATATTTGACGCCAAGAACCACCTGGCGGCATCAGGCAAAATAATCGACAACGTTGCCAAGATAGTCAGGCAAATAGAAGATTAGTTAAAGTGCCGTCGGTGAGATTTGAGCTCACGACAGCTCGGTCTTCAGCTTCACCCCTAAAAAGGTCGAGTGCTCTCCCAGGCTGAGCTACGACGGCACCGACAGAACTAGTTTTACGAATCATATATAATCGTGTCTTGGCTCTAGAGCTCATCCATTCCAAAGTTGTGGTAGCACCGGTTGCACCTGAACTTTTCCTTTCCCGGCGTCCCGGAGACGACTAGTAGCTCGCCCTTGGCCTTGCATTTTGGGCACCTGCCGTAGATGGTCTTTTTCGGCATCCAGCATACACTCGGCAGGCGCCATTATAAAAGTGCCCCGACACGCGTCACGCATAATTACATACATCAGGTTATAAGAAGGGACCTCTTCTGTTTGCCTAACAATTGCAATGAAGACGTGTCTCTATTGTGGCGAGACCATATACGGTGATGATGAGGGCTTGATTTGTTACCGGTGCAAGAAGGTAGAAGGCCTTGGCACCAAGCGCGAGAGCTACGACAAGGAAGACAAGCCAAAGGACCCGACCAGCTTTTCGGACCTGTACTTTGGCAAGATCAATTACAAGAAGATGTGAAGAAAGAACATCCTTGGAGAAGACGTCTAGGCAGCATGAAAAAATTCTTTCCAAAGAATGGAGAAATCGTAATTCAAGAAGTTTCTTACTTAAAGTAAATAAGCGAAAAGGAACGAGTTCCATTGTCATGATAAACTCTCCGGACAATCCAAACATCGTAGACTCGCCGGAAGAGCGGAGGCGGCGCTTTCTCGAAGAGTTCGAGAAGCCCTTCAAGTGCGAGAAATGTAATGAGCGGTTCAAGAAGAAAAAGTATTTGCGGGAGCACAAGTCCGAAGTGCATTCGTATTAAATGAGAAAGGTGCCGGAGGCGGGATTTGAGCCCGCGACCTTACGATTTCTTATGGTGTGTGTAAGATTATGAGTCGTACGCTCTAACCAAGCTGAGCTACCCCGGCACCGCCTAGCAAGCGTGGTTGCCACATGGAATTTCGCGCTACATAATATAAGCCATATGTACAAAGCGGCTGCTATGCCGCTTCTGCGTCGACAAATATCTCTTCTTTGGCGTTCTTTATGCCGTCGATTATCTCCTCGAACCTTGTCCGCTCGCTGCAGCTGGCGCATACCAGCCATATGACGGTCGTCTTTTCATTACCTGTCGTCGATATTGCCCATTCAATCTCTACGCGCCATCTGCGGTCCCCGCATTTCTGGCACTCCAAAACCTTTGGCATATCCTGGTCAAGCATCATTTTTTAGTAAATTAACTCGTTGTCATCCTATTTTTGACTTTTGATGATGCGAGCTCTGCCAGATATCGCACAAATGTTTTGGCTTTTTGGTTCTGGTTAGGTTAGCTAATGCGCCCTTCTTTTCGAAGCTCAGACAGTATCCTGTTCAGCTCATAGCCGCGCTCACCATTACCAGCAACGATGTTTTCCCCTGCAGTCTCTTCAGAGACTGCCGCTGCCGGCGCAGACAGCACTATCTTGTCCACCTCTCCCCTGTCGAGCCATATGCCTCTGCATACCGGGCAGTAGTCGATGTGGACACCGTATTTTCTCACCTCATGCATCTCGCCTGAGCAATTTGGGCACCTGAGCATGCCCAATATACGCGGACATTGGACAAAACTATTTGCGCCGGACTACCAGCAGCTGGTTGGAGTCAATTACTTCCAGCTCAAGCCTGTCGCCGTCCTTCGACCCCATCAGTTCTACGACGTCGCTTGGGATGGGCAGAAAGACAGCCTTGCCGTACTGCAGCAGCTGCAGGTCGTCGGGTGCAAAATCGGTAATGCGGGCCACATGCGATGATGGCAGATATGGTATATACTATTATTTGGTCATTATCGCATATATAATGACAGGTGTCCATTCATTCATTCATTCAAACATGCGCCTGACGTCACCTTCAAGCACGCCGGTGCCAGCATGCAGCCTGTCGATGTGGCTCGACAGCCCCCCCTTTGTGTCAAAGGGCGACTCGCAGTATGGGCAGACTATCTTGGCCATGCTATTGTCCTTCATGTAGACTATGGCTCTCGGATTGATTATGCAGACTGGGGTTCCCTTGATTGCCGTGTGCGCAGTTGACACCGTTGCCGTGTGTATCTTTTCGAAGATGTCGTCGCGGGAGACCATGCCAAGCACCGCAGAGTGCGAGCTCACGATGACCTGCCTTATCACGTGCCTGTCCATTATAGTCAGCGTCTCTTGGACGGTGTTGTGCGGCCCGACTGCCATGACGGGGCTCGTCATTATTTCCCGGAGCCTGACCTTGCCAGGGTTCCTACCCTGCGACATCACTCTGAACAGGATGTCCGTCTTGCTCACGATACCCACTACCTCGCCGAGGTGCGAGACGAGGATACTCCTGACGCCCCTCTCCTTCATGAGCCTCAACGCTTCGTCCGCATACTTGTCGCCTTCCAGAATTACCACGTTCGTGTTCAGGAAATGCTCTATCGGCGCAGACAGGAGAGCAGTGATGTCGTCTGGGACGTAGTCGCTCATAATAGAGAATAATCGATTCCATTTTATTTAAGGATGGCTACCACAACTACGCCTGCCTGTCCTCGAACTTTAACTTGATAAGATTCTGGCCGCCTGCCTTGCGTATCTCCACCAGCTCCTCCCGCTCGAGCCTCTTGACGAGCCGCCATATCGTGGTCTTGGGGAGCTGGAACTTGCTCCTGAGCTCGCTTTCAAAGGCTGCGCCTTCCTTTTCCGCAAGGTACCTGAGCACCTCTTGGTCCTCCGGTCGCAAATGGGGTCGCTCTTCGAGCATCCTGCCCACTATCCTTAAAAGCATACTTGTGTCAGTCTGCGAATCAGGTATCGTGGCCGGCTCCTGCTGAATTGGCAGGCTGCTGATGTTGTTGTTGCTGTTGCTGTCTTCCTCTACCGTTTCTAGCTCTTCTTCCGGCTCTCTGGCCTTGATCTCGGCTACAGGCGGCCTGAATGCGGATCTGCTGATGTTGTTGTTG
>DAINRX010000048.1:0-10551 GCA_036741635.1 Nitrososphaera sp. | reverse complement strand
CTTGGCGTGGCTGTGTCCTCCCTGTTCTACCACTACCTTGACGTCAACATGGGATCGGCTGCAAAGGCGCTTGCGTGGGCGCACCTCGTGCTCATGAACGTAGGCGCGTCTGCCGCCGCAGGCATGATGATGTATGGCGGCTATCAGGCAGAGAGGCTGCGATGCTTCCGCAGGATGTAGGAGGAAGAGGGCTTGATGCAGAACAGGCCCACACCATACTGGCACCATTTGTGCTGCCAATCGGCGCTTCAATTATGGCAATACTGGCAGGCGTGGTGACTGGCGGCGCGGGATTCCTGATGGCATACCGCAGGAAACAGAGCGAAGAGCAGAAATCCGCGCGGCCACCTGGCGGCACTAGAAGAACTGATACCGATACCGAGGCTACCTAGCAAGATAGTCAAAACAAGTGCCTTGCAAGCCGGTCCAGCATCCTGCCGTTTGCCGCAGCCACGTATGACAACCTTGTCTTTACGTCAAGGTCAGAGTCGAGTTCTGAGCCATTGTCTGAACGCAGATTGCAGCCGGCTTCCTTTGCGATCAGGTACGCGCTGGCGACATCGGTGGGCCGGACCTTGCCCCGCAGGTCGACATAGGCGTCCAAGAACCCTCTTGCAAGGTAGCACATCTCTAGCGCGTTTGCGCCAAACTGCCTGACATGGTCTGCCTCTGCCAAAACGGGCTTTAGCCGCTCGACAACGCCGGGCTGAAGTCCGGACATGTTGACCCCGATTATCGGGTCGCTGTTTTTCTTCTTTGCCGAAATTCTCTTGCCGCTGAGAAACGCACCCTTGCCCCTTGATGCATAATAGAGGTCGCCCGTCGCCAGGTCGATGACAGCGGCGTCGGTGACTGCGCTCAGCCTGAAATCGGTCGCATACGCAATAGAGCAGCAGTAGAATGGCACACCGCGGATGGCGTTTGTCGTGCCGTCAATTGCGTCCATCACGACAAATCCTTTCTTTTCGTCTTCTATCCTGCCACATTCCTCGCCAATTATCGTAGCCCTGATGCCTCGCTTCCTGATGATGTCAATCACGGTCTTTTCTGCCACGAGATCTATCCTGCGGGACGTGTCGCCTCCTGCACCCTTGCCCACCTGCCTACTGCCTTGGGCAGTCCCGGCAAGGTGCCTTGTCTTGGCATGGACCTGCCGGCAAGCCTCCTTCAGAGCGTCAACTATCATATTGCAGCATCTGCAGTATCCTGCACTAAAAAATTTATCACAAAGAACCGCTATAATTTACTGTTGGAGACATCAGCAGCAGCAGCGGCTACCCACTCGCACAGCTACGATTCCGGCCTCATGGAGAGGCTCCTCTTTAGGGTTGCAAAAAAGTGGGTTGCTGGCTATAGCGCCGAGGATGCGATTGCTGCAGCATTGGACTCGAACGGCCGCGGCATGTCTGCGATCCTGAACTTCTTGGGCGAGAACACGACTGACGCCAAGGCAGTCGACCAGACAGTCAACGAGTATTTGTTGCTGATGGACCTGATGCACGCAAGAAAGGTAAAGGGCTGTGTGTCAGCCAAGCCGACGCAGCTTGGGCTTGCAATCGACTACGACATGTGCCTTCAGAATTTCAAAAAACTTGCGGCGAGGGCCCATGCGCTTGGACAGTTCCTGTGGATAGACATGGAGTCTGTGAAATTCACCGAAGACACGATAGCCATCTACCTAGAGATCTATGAGCAAGACAAGATGGCAGGCGTCGCGATCCAGTCGTATTTGCGCCGGAGCGCAAGCGATCTCCTGCACATCCTCGAGCACGGCGGCAAGGTGCGACTCGTCAAGGGCGCGTACCACGAGTCAGAGGAACACGCCTTTTCCACAAAGGAAGAGGTCGACGCCAACTATTTCAAGCTGATGAAGATGCTCTTTGAAGGCGGCAGCTATTTCGCAATTGCCACGCATGACTCGAGCCTCGTTGACGAAGCGATCAGGCTATGTAGCGACCGCAAGTTTGAATTTCAGATGCTGATGGGAATCCGCGACGAGCTGAAAGCTGACCTTGCCGCCAAAGGGTTCGCAGTGGCCGAATACATTCCCTACGGCGGCCAGTGGCTTCCCTACTCGGTGCGCCGGATAAGGGAGCGCAAGCGGAACCTGCTGCTCCTTGCAAGGTCGCTCATCCAGCAATAGATCCTGCGCCGTGTCCATGATAAGCGACGATATGAAGCGGACCAACCTGCGGTCATGAAGCTTTTGAAACCTGCCTAGCAGCTGCCCGAGCTGTTCCTTGGTCGGGTTGAGCAACCTTAGTGATTCCGCATCGACGCCTAGCCTGTGCAGCCTGCAATACAGAACTTTTTGTGATGTGCGTGCTGTTGCCAGCATTGCCCTCTCATGATTTCATCTCTATTTGAAGCGTTAGAAGCTTCTTACTAGAAAAGCTTCGGAAATCGCTATTTTGTTAAATCTATTAGTAAATAGGTGACAATTACAAATCCAAAGAATAAGCATAATTAATAAATTAAACAAGAAATTATCACAACAAAGTTGAGCCACTATGACAGTGACGACGAGATAGAGCTTCGGGCGCTGCTGAAAACTGTTTCTGACAAGGGATTGAAAGCCCTGACGATAGCTGAACTGGACAGGCTCCGCGGATTGCTGGAAGCAAAAGATTATGGAGACAACAAGAGGGCCGACAAGTCAAAAAGAAAGCTGCTAAAACAGATCAATTCCACATTCTATGACAGGCACCGGCCATCGCGGCTTTTGTGATATTTTTACTCTGCTATCGTCTGGCTCTGCTCCCTCATGAACTGCGCCAAGTAGTGCGGCCCGCCCGTCCCCTTGCCCGTGGTGCCGGAATCCTTCCAGCCGCCAAAGGGCTGGCACCCTACCATCGCGCCCGTGGTTGCGCTTGCCTGCCTGTTCACGTACACCACGCCGGCTTCGATACAGTCTAAGAACTTTTTCACTTCTTCCTGATTGCCGCTGAATATGCCGGCGGTAAGCCCGTAGTCGACATCGTTTGCAAGCTTTATCGCGTCGTCAAATTTGTCATAGTCAGCCACGCACAAAATCGGCGCAAACATCTCTTCCCTAAAGAGCCGGTGGTTCTTGGGCAGCCCCGCCACTATCGTGGGCTCGACGTAGTAGCCGTGCTTTAGCTCGCCGTCCTTCTTGATAGAACCTCCAGCCAGCACCCTGCCGTCCTTAGCCGCCACCCTCATGTATTTCTGGTATTTTTTGTAGGCGTCCTCGTTTGCAAGCGGGCCGACAAAGGTGTTGGAGTCTAGCGGGTTTCCGACAGGCAGGCTCTTTGCTTTTTCAGCCAGCCTTGACAGAAATTCGTCGCGCACCTTTTTGTGCACGTACACCCGGGAGCACGCGCTGCACTTTTGACCCGAATAGCCAAACGCTGCCTTGAGCACGCCGTCGACCGCCTTGTTAATGTCCGCGCTCTCTGTCACAATAGCCGGGTTCTTGCCCCCGAGCTCGGCTATCAATGGCTTTGGCCTGCTAATGCTGAACTCCTTTGCCATGCCGTAGCCCACCTCGCGGGAGCCGGTGAACACGATGCCGGCGACGTCCTTGTTGCTGACAAGCTCGCCTCCTACCTTGCTGCCAGAGCCAATGACTAGGTTAAAGACGCCGTCAGGCAGGCCGGCCTGCTTGAAGATTTCGGCAAACTTCCACGCGATTATCGGCGTGTTGCTCGACGGCTTGACCACCACTGTGTTGCCGGTAATTATTGCGCCAGTGCTCATGCCCACAAGGATGGCGGCCGGAAAGTTAAAGGGAGCAATGACTCCCCACACGCCATACGGCTTCATGACGCTCCTGCTCCTTTCGTTTGGCTGGGCGCTCTCCATCATTGTCTCAAAGCCATTGTTCCTCTCCATTTCCTTGGCGTAGTACCGCACAAAGTCGATGGCCTCGTCAATGTCGCCCATTGCCTCGTAGCGGTTCTTGCCGTTCTCGTACGAGATCCAGGCAGCAAGCTCGAACTTGCGCTGGCTCATGATATCGGCTGCTGCCCTGCACACCTTGACGCGCTCACGGTAGCTGGTCGTGCCCCAGCTTTCAAACGCCTTTTTGGCAGCCGCTATAGCCTGCCGGGCGTGCTGGCTCCCGCCGCTTGGAAGGTAGCCAAGCACCAGCCGGGTGTCTATAGGAGAGGAATGCCTGATGGTCTCCGACGTCCTTACTTCCCTGCCTCCGATCACCATTGCGTATTTTCTGCCAAACTCGGATCTCACCTGTTCAAGGGCCCTCTCGTACCTGTCGTGGAATTCCCCCTCTGCCTTCTCGGTCATGAACCTGCGCAAAGTGTGCTCGTTTTCAAACATCTCTACCAGCAATATGGCAAGAAGAACCTTAAAAATCATGACTGAAAAGGGCTCCGCCAAATTTTGGCCGGAACCGGCTCATATCCGCCAGCTACCCTTTTGCAAGCCGCAAGTATAAAAGAACTAATAATTATTTTTTTGATTTTCCACTGGAAACGCGCGTATGCGTGTATGCACATATGCACACATACATGTGCTTATGCATGCCACTGACAGAAAAGAATACTAACTACTCTTGACCTATACTGAGGGTACATACATGAGTGCTACCAGCAACAAGTCCCGGATAGTGCTCTTTTTGATGGTAGTCATTGCGCTAGCATTCTTCTTCGTAAGCTTTCTGACCGCTGCGTTTACCAACGGCGCCAACGACAATGGCGATGCTGCCACTACCACTACTGCTGCAAGCACGACCAGCCAGCCGGAGGATTCAGGCAGCAATTGCATTATAGTGCGCACAGCAGAGAACAGGCTGTTTGGCGAGTGCACTCTCCGCTAGGCTTTCGCCAGCAGCCGCCGCCTGAACAATAGAAGTGTGTTGCAAAGCCGATGGCTGCAAGGGCCGCCGGCAGCGGGAATTCCGGCACCGCTGTGGTGCCCTGTATCGTTATCTCCTGCAGGCCATGGTCATGCTCCAGCGCGACCGTTGCGTGGGCCTGGTTCTCTGACACCATCATATGCCTTCTGCCTGCGTCAGCTTCCCATCTAGGCTGACCGCAAAGGGGCCTGCCATGAATTCCTTTGGGATCGTGAATTCCGACATGCCAGCCGAGCCCTGCACACCCTCCAGCCTGACGCTTATGCGCTTGCTTGCTGGGTCAAAGCTTGCGTCCAGCATGCGCGAGTTTGTGTGCATCCCCACGCCATACTGCACCCCTGCGTGATCGAAAACGATCGTCTCCTTCCTCGTCAACGTGATTTCAATCGGGGGCGATAGCGACTTTTGCGCTATTACGACACCGGTTATATTGGCAAATCAGCTCTACAAACAGGCGCTTTTCCTGCTCTGACTGGATGTTGCGCAAGTCCAGTATGTTGATCGAGGGGCCGCCAAAGAGCTCTGAAAAATTGATTGACTCGGCCGACGACCACGACCTCAGCTTGGGGTCCGATATCAGCAGGTTTATCCTCGTCGCTAGATCCTTTCTCTCCCTGTCCGACACCATCTTTGGGACAGGGAGCGAGCCGATGGTGCTAAACGACGGGTTTTCGATGTTCCTGATGAGGTCGTTTACCGTCAGGTTCTCGCCGTTTTTCCAAGCGTTCTCGAGGATAGCGGAAACGAAGGTTATCTCTTTTCTATCGCCCTCCCCATAGCTGGCAAGGCGCAGCAGGTTGAACGAGGTCAGGTCGAGGAGGTCGGTGGCAGACGCAATATCTGCGCTCAAGAGCCTGCTAAAATCTTGCGGTGCCGACAGGTCCGGCGAAATGCCGACTGCAAGCCCAGCCGCCGATTTTGGAGTGAATATGCGCATAGTGACCTCTTTTGCAAAGTTTGCCGCAGCGCTTGGCGCCACCTCGAAATCTGCAGCCTTGTCGCTGTACGTCTTTTGCAGGCTGGCGGCATATTTGGCCCTGCCGATTTTCAGCGCGTCGGCCTCCTTGCCCGACCATTTTGAAAAATCAAAGTTGGCAGACTTGAACGCTAGGTTGCCGATGTCCCCCTTGGGGTCGATGGCAAAAGTGGGTATGCCCTGCAATGCAGCTTCTTCCACAATGACTTTTGACAGGACCGTCTTGCCGGAACCAGTCGCCCCAAGAATTATCGAGTGCTTGGTCAGCGATGTGCGGTCTACTTCAAATTTCGAGCCGTCTATTGCCTGTCCTAAGTGGAATTTGGCCAGGCTGTTCACTTCTGTGTACTATTGCATTATGTGGGCGAGGTGTTAAAAAGTGCTGTGGAAGTTTACAGCGGCCTGTAGCAGAGCACGAGCTCGCCCGTCTTCTTTCTCTCCACCTGCTTTAGTTGCAGCCGTATCCCCTGCGCAATTTCGTCAAAGCCATCGCCCTCGACAAGCGTAGTAGCCAGCCTACCGCCAGCTATTTTCGGCGCCACGGTCACTATTAACTCGTCCACCAGCCCAAGACGCAGGAGCGACCAGTTGAGCTCGCCCCCACCTTCGACAAGTATTTTCTTCAGCCCCATCTTCTCCAAAGCAGAGAACAGCACTTTAAGGTTGACGCCGTGCGGCACGGCAGCGCTCTGGCCTTTTTTTCCTTCCCTTACAATGAGCACTTGTGCGCCTGCCTCCTTTATCCTGCGTACCTTTTCTTCTTGCGCCTGATCCGTCACTGCCACTATTGTCCTGACCCTGGATGCTGTGCTCAGCACCTGCGAATCAAGCGGGACTCTGCCCTTGCTGTCCACTATCACTCTGGCAGGGTTCCTCCCTTTCACCAGCCTTACAGTGAGCCGGGGGTCGTCTGCCAGAATTGTCGAGATGCCCACTACCACTGCATTGACAGAGGCCCGCAGCTTGTGGACGCGCATGAGATCCTCCTTTGAAGATATCTTTGAGTCGCCGCTGGCAGTAGCTATCTTGCCGTCGACTGTCATTGCGCCATTAATTATTACCTTCAATTTATCGCCTCCACGATTCGCCCGTCGATCATGATTGCCTTTATCGAACTCTGGCTCAGCCTGTGAACTACAGCAGCGTATGGGTCATGCATCGGATAAAGATCGGCGTGCCTTTTGTCCACAAATATCAAGTCTGCTGCGCGCCCCTGTTCTATGCAGCCAGAGTTTAGCCGCAAAATCGTCGCGGCATTGATAGTTGCCATTTTCAGCAGCTCCCGCGCTTCGATCATTCCGCCCTCGGCTGCTCTTGACACTTTCCAGACATAGTCTAGCTCCCTCAGGATGTCAGGCGAGTTCAGCATCACATTGTCAGTGCCTGCAGCCACAAGGCAGCCCTGCCGGAGCATCTGGGCAACGCGTGGAATGCCTGCGCCAAGCACGCCGTTTGCCCTCGGACAGACTACAATGCCTGTTCCACTTTTTGCGATAAGGGATATTTCGCTGTCTGTCGCGTTTGTCATGTGCACTACGAAATCAGGCTTCATGTGCTCCATTATCCTGTCCACTTCACTTCTGCCAGAGCGTGCTTTGGAAAACTCGACTGTCTCTTTTGACTCGGCGGCATGTATCGCCAGCAATTTTCCCGCAGCAGCAAGCTGCCTGTATTGCTCAAGGGCCGCGTCAGTGTTTTCATTGGCGCCGCTGATTCCAAGCCCGTCTGCAAGCTCTAGCACCTCTTTGGCCTCCTGTAGCGCTTCAGCCGGCAGCTTGCCATCGTCTTCTTTAGGGCTATTACTGTAATAATAATTGGTCCTGCCAAGCGCCACGCATTTTATCGGCAAATCAGCAAGCGCTTCCCTGAGCAGCCTGAGACCTGCCGGCCCGCCCTCGCGAAAATCCGCAAAGGCCACCGTGCCTTTTTTCATCATGGACACCGCAGAATTTTTGATGAACGCCTTGAGGTAATCGGGGCTGCTCCTTTCCAGAATTTTCTTTTTCGCCCCAAATACCGGGTGCACCCTTGCGTCAAGCCTGTGGCCGGCAGCAATGTCTTTTCCTATCGAGTCCGCGATGTGCGTGTGCGCATTGATAAAACCGGGAATTACCAAGAACCCTTTTGCATCTAGCTTTTTGCCGGCACCTTTATAGCTGCCAGCTGCTGCGCTCTTGATCCTGCCGTTTTCAATTTCGATGTAGCCACGCTCGACGTAATCGAGCTCTCTACCCAAAAGCAGGCTGGCGTCAGTTATGGCTAGAGACATCGTGTCTCGTATATTGGTTGGATTTTGCCCTGTTTGCGCAGGTCCCTAATAGTGTCAAGTGCTTTGGTAGCGCCTTCGGCCGCCCTCCTGCCATTCCTGCCTATGCCTATCCCGCAATTGAGCTTGATGTCAATTCCTGCCGTCACCTTCTTTATCACCGCGTCTGCCTGTTCTTTTGTCACGCCGTTTGAAATCACCATAAAGTTGTCGCCTCCAAGGAAGAACGTTAGCGAGTCGTGCTTGAGGAACTCCTCAGCAAGCCTGCTGTATATCTTCATCACAAGCGCCGTCACTTCATAGGGCGACAGGTAGTCCCCCACCTTTGTGGAACTATCGATGTCAATGTGCATTATCTGCGCGATGTCCGCGTTGCCGGTGCCGCCGAAAATTCTGGCTTCGCCGTCAAGCACCCTTTCCTCTTTTCTTGCCTTGTAGGCGTTCAGGTTTGCCTCAAGCGCCGTCCTGCCAATGCCAACTGCCATCGATATCTTCAACTCTTTGTACGCCCTTGTCAGCTCCTGCTGTATCTCCTTGTGGTCGGCTGCGTCAAGGCCATTTGTTATCGCGAAATACTCGTCGAACCTGTTGAAGAAGACGATGCAGTTCTTTTCCGAAAATAGTCTCTGGACGTCATGATATATCTTTGCCTGCAGCATCTGGAGCTGCGCCTCCCTGTCAGTTCCAAGTGTAAGCGTCCAAGGACCGTAGCCCTCTATCCTAATTATTGTCAGCTGTATTATCATTTATTTATTACCACTGTTTCCCCACCGACAATTGCCTTTTCCAACTTTCTCAATCTTGCTACCATGCTGGCTGCCGCGTTAACTGCCCTTACAGGCACAAGCTCGGCCCGTTCTTTTGCCTGGTCTATTGTCATGCCCGGTCCTGTTATCCCAAGGGCCACTGGCTTGCCATACTTCAGCGACAGATCAGCTATTAGCCGCGCCGCGTTTCCAGCTACTATGTCATCGTGGCGCGTGTCCCCCTTTATCACGGCGCCAAGCGTGACCACCGCGTTAACATTTTTCTTTTTTAGCAACTTTTCAACTGCAAGCGGCATGTCAAACGCGCCCGGCACGTACAGCACATAGCTGACCTTGGCTTTCACCCTGGCGGCATGGTCTCTTGCCTGCTCGAGCATCCGAAATGTAATCTCGCTGTTAAACTCGGAAACTACTATTGCGATCTGTATCAATTGCTGGCTATGCCACCTTGGCGTGAGCTTTGAGCTCGCTTGCATCAACCAGCGGGATGCCAGATTTGCCGGCATATTCTCTGACGGCTTCGATAGTGAGCGCCCTGTGCGTTGTAGAGTCCATCATTTCGCATATGACAACTGCCGGTGTCAGTCCTGCAAGCTTGGCGAGGTACACGCACAATTCTGTGTGACCCATGCGGTCGTGCAGCAGGCGCTTTGAAGCTATCAGTATCGGCACATGACCTGGCGCCCTGAAATTCTTGGCAAAATCATCCATGCCGCCTGCGTCAATATTCTTGCAGACCTCTGCCATCTTTAATACCGTCAGCGCCCGGTCATTATCGGTGATGCCGGTGTACGTGTCCCGGTGGTTGACTGATATGGAGAATGAAGGCTTGTCGCCATATGCGGCTTTGCCTTCTGTTAATTTTGAAAATACTGGGTTTACCTTGCCCATGCCTGCTATCATATCGTGCATGTAAACGAGCCCCAGCTTTGATGTTATCTCGTTGGCTACGGCAAGGCAGACGAGCCCGCCGGCATCCTTCCTCATCGTCGCAATATGATGAGGCTTTATGCATTCTGCCGCGATTACCATGTCGATCTCATTTTCCCTTCCCTTGCCGTCGTAGACAAGCACGAACCTGCCGGCCTTGAGGGCAGCTATTGCTTCGCTGAGCATCAATACAGCTAGCTTCTCTAGCTGTTGTTATTAAAAGATTACTAAAATTCTGGTTGTTACTAATTTGGTGGTAAGTTGCTTAAGATGTATTTGCCAAGGATGTCAGTTTCGATGTTTACTCTGTCGCCTTTTGACCTATGGCCCAACGTAGTTACGCTGAGGGTATGGGGGATAAGCGACACAGACACGCGGTCGTTCTTGACATCTACCAAGGTGAGGCTGACGCCGTCCACTGCTATAGAGCCCTTTGGCACCACCGATTTCAAGAGCGCGTCGTCCAGCCTGATCCACAGCTTTGTCTCAGACGGCAGCTTGATAATGTCCTTGATGACCCCTGTACCATCCACGTGACCCAGCACAAAATGTCCCTCGAGCCTGTCGCCGACTTTTAATGACCTCTCGATGTTGACCATGTCGCCTGGCTTGACCGCGCTGAGGTTTGTCCGCCTGATAGTCTCGGCGACCATCTCAAACTCGGCCTCACCTTTCTTTGACAGCCTTGCCACAGTGAGGCATGCGCCGCTGACGCACACGCTGTCGCCCACCCTGAGGCCCTTTGCTAGCTTGCTGCCAAGCTTGACCCTCA
>DAINRX010000047.1:0-10662 GCA_036741635.1 Nitrososphaera sp. | reverse complement strand
CTTTGGCTTGCTTCTGCTTTGCAGTCGTGATCTTGACGACCACCATTCCCTCAAGGGGCTGGCCATAGAGAACCGCCGAGCCTTCCGGCGCCATCACAAAGAGCGGAAGAGCCAGCAGGTCCTCCTCGCCTTCCACGAGCACCCTAACGGCTTCTCTGGATTTCAGAGCCCCCTGCAAGACATCTACTGCTTGCTTTGAAATAACGCCAGCAGGGTTTGTGCACCGAATTTCTTGGGCTTGATAATTTGCAGGATAGCTTCGCTTTGATCTTCTCTCCTTGCCGTCAACGACTGCAACATCTGGTATTATGCCAAAGCCAAACAGCCGCTCGGTGGTTGCGTCGCCCACGGCTATCACCTTCTTGGCGTCCTTGAGCAGTGACGATAACTTTTGTTTGGTTACTTCTTTGTCAGGAATGAGCGTACCAAAAGGCCGTTTTAATTTCTGAAAGTCTTCAGGGCTTTCAGGCATTTACTGCTCTTTTTTGTCCTGCCCGTTGCCCTCGGCCTGCTCCTGCGCCTTCATTTCGGCGGCGATTATGCTTATCCTGCCTGCGACCATCTTGGCAGCCTTGCTGAAGGCGTGTGCTTGCATCGACTCGGGCTCTGATACCACTGCAGGCTTGCCGATGTCGCTTCCTTCCCTAATGCGTGGGTGAAGTGGGATTTCGCCTATGAACGGGATCTGAAATTCGTCGCTTATCCTCTTGCCGCCACCCTGGCCAAACAGGTATATCTGGTCGCTGCAGTGCGGGCACTGGAGGTAGCTCATGTTTTCAACCACACCAATGATTGGCACGTTAAGCTTGTTGAACATGCCTATCGCCTTGATTGCGACATTCATGGCTACGTCCTGCGGCGTCGTGACGATGAGGATGCCGGTGATTGGTATCGTCTGGGCTATCGTGAGCGGCGCATCGCCGGTTCCAGGCGGCAGATCAATGATAAGATAGTCAAGCTCGCCCCAATTGACATCTGTCAAAAATTGCTTTACGATGCCTGAAACAATTGGGCCCCTGTAGATGCCAGCCTGCTGCGACTGCTCATAGAAAAAGCCCATAGAGATTACCTTTATGCCTTCTATTTCAGGAGGCTGGATCTTGTTGTTGACGACCTCTGGCGACGCCTTCAGCCCAAGCATCAGGGGGACACTCGGGCCATAAATGTCTGAGTCAAGCAGGCCGACCTTGGCGCCCGTTTTTGCAAGCGCAAGTGCAAGGTTGACAGATACGGTAGTCTTGCCGACGCCGCCTTTGCCGCTTGCCACGGCAACGATATTCTTGACGCCGGGCAGTAGCTCGTCCATGCTGAGCGCTCTGCCTTCCATCACGCGGGCAGTCACTCTCATGTTGAGGTCCTTGACGCCCAAGCCGGCCATGGCTGCCCTGGCGTCGCGCTCGATGTCGCTGTTGAACGGGCATGCAGGGGTAGTGAGTTCAAGCGTAAAAGCTACTTTGCCATCATTTATCGACAGGTCTTTTATCATTCCCATTGATACAATGTCTTTATGCAATTCAGGGTCCACAACTTTTTTCAGCGAGTTGAGAACCTGATCGACCGTTACCATTTACAGAAAATTTGTCTTTACCGTATTTAAATCATCGGTTCGCGGAAACAAAAAGGTCAGGCGGGGAAGACTTTCCGCACGTCCTGGAACCTCTTCCTCAGGGTCACGATGCTGATGTCGCCGGCCACTGCTATCTGCGCTTGGCTCACGTTTTCGCTTTCCCTCAAACAGGCAGCGTAGAGCACTGCAACTGCAAGCGCGTTTGGATCCTTGCCATGCGATATCGGCTCGCTCTTGATTGTGGACAGCATTTCAAGGGCAGTTCTGTAGGTCTTTTCGCTTACCTTTGCCTTGTTTGCAATTCTTGCAAGGTACTTGTTTGAGTCAATGACAGGCAGCTGCAGCTCTAGGTTTTGCACGAGCAGCCTGTAGCACTTGCCTGCAAATATCGCGTCTGTGTTTGCAGCGACAGATATTTCTTCAAGCGTCCTCGGGATGGCAAGGTCCCTGCATGCCGCATACACAGCGGCGACTATGAGCGCTCTGATTGAGCGGCCCTTGATTATCCTCCTGTCCAGAGCCTTGCGGTAATTATAGGCAGCCTTTTCGATGAGCGTGTCGCTCAGCGACAGTTTGTCCTTTATTGTGCTCAGTATTGCAAACGCATTTTTCAGGTTACGATGGTAGCTTCTATTGTTGCTCGAGATCTTGTTCCACCTGCGCATCCTCTGGACCTTACTTCTCTGCTCCGCGCTGATGGCAACTCCGTTCGCGTCAACGTTAGAGTAGGAGATGAACGTGGAAAGCCCCATGTCATGAAAAGCCAAGGACGATGGCATGCCTGTCCTGCTTTTGCTTTCGATATCCTCACCAGAATACGAACGCCACTCCGGCCCCATCGACTCCATGTTGTCCTTGACGACCATGCCGCATGAAGAGCATATCGCCTCGCTGGTCTCAGAGTCAAACACTATAGAGGTGCTGTTGCAGAGAGCGCAAACGTCAGCTTCTGAAGCAAGTTTGTAGCTCATTACTGTGCACATGAGGAGCTATTTCTTTTAAGGCCCATGTTTACAATAGCATGGAAAATGTTGCACTGTACTGCAGGTTGCTACATAAGACTTTATCATAACACAAAGGCGTTCCCTTTAAACGGGATAACCCGCTTTAGTTAGCAATGCCAGTACTGGCCGAAGACGCCCGCGCGTCTGTTACAAGGTCGTTCAGGTTCGAGACTGACGTGCTGAATGTGCTCGACGAGGAGGCGGGGCGGATGGGCATTTCTGTAAACGCCCTTGTAGGGATCATACTCACAAGGTACGCCGACTTTACACGCTACCTTTCAAAAATAGACATGGTCGTCGTAAACCGCGAGATCCTGACTTCGCTGCTAGACCAGCTAGACGAGGATCAGCTTTACGAGATGGGTATAAAGCTCGGCGAGACCGTGCTGTCAGACACGGTTATCTTTTGGAAAAAGGAGCTAACAGAGAGGGCGGTCATGGAATACATCGAGAAGGTGATCTGCCGCTACGGCCATCTTGGCACCTATGACGAAAAGCGGATGCCGGGCCGCGGCATGACCATAGTGGTACGCCACAGGCTCGGGCGGAAGGGCTCGCGCTTTCTGGAGGGCTACCTTCAGGGTGGCCTGAAATACACCCTCGGGCTTGACGCCAGCTTTGAGGTGACCGACTCGTCGGTCAAGTGCGAGATGCCGGCTTCGGGCAGAAAGTAGCCGACGCTTATTATTTAAAGCAAAAGTTCATAATGACGTCCGCATCAAGACTGCGTGTATATTATGTTTGCCATAGTGCACATGAGCGATGTTGTCAGGATTCCCCCAAACAGGCTGACTCATTCCCTCAAGGATGCCGCTATCCAGATACTCAAGGAAAAATACGAGAGCATGATAAGCCCTGAAGTCGGCTATGTCATCATGATAACCGACGCCGACACGAGTTCCGTCGGCAAGCTGGTCGCCGGCGACGGCGCCACTTACCATAAAGTCACTTTCAAGGCGCTCACGTTTTACCCAAAGTTGCAGGAAGTCGTCGAGGGCGAAGTGGTTGAAATCACTGACTTTGGGGCGTTTGTCAGGATAGGCCCCACCGATGCTCTTTTGCACCTTTCCCAGATCACCGACGACTACCTCAAAAGCGACGTCAAGCAGGGCGTCATCGTGGCAAACCAGACAGCAAGGTCGCTCAAGATTGGATCGAAGCTACGGGCAAGGATTACTGCCGTCAGCCTTGGCAAGGGCGCAGGCATGGGCAAGATAGGCATAACGTGCAGGCAGCCGTTCTTGGGCGCCGTGGAATGGGTTGCCGAAGAGGTCAAGAAGGCCAAAGGAGGAGGAGGAGGGGGCGGCAAGCCCGCTCCAGCAGCTGCTCCCAAGGAAAAGAAGGGAGGCGACAAAAAGTAATTGGCCAAGGAAAAGGCGTGTCGAAAGTGCAAGGTGATAACCACCGGTAAGGTCTGCCCAAACTGCAAGTCAACCGACTTGAGCCCCGACTGGTCCGGCATCATACTTGTCTTTGACCCTTCAGGGTCACAGGTCGCCAAGACGCTTGACATTACAACCCCGAACAAGTACGCCCTGAAGGTCTCGTAAATTGCAAGACCTGCAGACATTTTTTGATGTCCGCGAAGCTCTGGCAAGATTTCTGCAGGAAGACATTGGCTCAGGCGACATTACAAGCCAGACCATCATCCCGGCAGGCAAGATTGCCAAGGCCAAGATAGTTTGCAAGTCTAGGAGCCCGGTAATAGTGTGCGGCCTGGAAGAAGCCGCCATGGTTTTTGACATCTGCGGCTGTGCAAGCGAAATTCTGACTAAAGACGGATCAAGGGTCAAGAAGGGCAGGACTGTCATGAGGATTTCAGGCAGCGGTTGGGACATTCTGAAGGCCGAGAGGACTGTCCTCAACATCATAATGAGGATGAGCGGCGTGGCTACCGAAACGAGGCGGCTGGCAGACATGGCTAGTGGCGCCAAGGTGCTTGCTACCCGCAAGACCGCGCCAGGCCTGCGGTACTTTGACAAAAAGGCAGTCGTTGTTGGCGGCGGAGGCGCGCATAGGATGCGCCTTGACGAGACGATCTTGATAAAGGACAACCACCTTGCGCTTGCCGGCTCGCCAGAGCAATGCGTCAGGCTTGCCAAGAAGAACGCCGGCTCGTCAATGAAAATAGAATGCGAAGTCCAGAGCAGCGATGAGGCGATAGCAGCGATTTCGGCCGGAGCCGACATCGTCATGCTCGACAATTTCACGCCGCGGCAGGCTGCAGACGCCATCAGGCAGATAACAAAGTTGGGCCTCCGCAAGAAGGCAAAGATAGAGATCTCCGGTGGAGTCAATGAAAAAAACATCCACCAGTACGCCCGCGCAGGACCAGATTTTATTTCCCTTGGCTACATCACGCACTCGCCAAGGGCGGCAGATTTCAGCCTAGAGATCACGAGATAGCCAGCATGCGGTCAATCGCAAGCTTGGCTCTGTCTGCGACGCTCTTGGGCACTTTTACCTCATAGACGTTGTGGGCAAGCGAGTTGTACACCTTTTCAAGATCTATCTTTTTCATGTACTTGCACACAGCGTCCCGCTTGATCGGTATGAACTCTTTGCTCGGGTTCTCCTTCTGCATCCTGTACAGGATGCCAGTTTCTGTCGCAACAACGAACTGCTTTGCGTCAGACGCTCTGGCGTGCTTCATCATGCCTTCCGTCGACAGTATGTGTCCTGTCTTGGACAGGTCACCCTTTGACATGTGGTACATCGTCGATGAGGTGCAGCTGCATTCAGGGTGGACGAGGAAGTCGGCGCTCTTGAACGTGGCAAGCATCTTGTTGATATCCTCTGCCTTGATGCCGGCGTGCACATGGCATTCGCCGGGCCATATGTACATGTTCTTCCTCTTCGTCACCTCTGCAACATACGAGCCGAGGAATAGGTCTGGCAGAAACAGCACTTCCCTGTCTTTTGGTATACTGCTTACCACCTTGACTGCGTTTGAGGACGTGCAGCAATAATCAGACAATGCCTTGACATCGGCAGTGGTATTGACGTAGCTTACCACCACTGCGTCTGGATGCTCTGCCTTCCATGCTTGCAACTCCTGCGCGTTTATGGTTGAAGCAAGCGAGCACCCGGCTTCAAGGTCGGGTATCAGAACTTTTTTGTCCGGGCAAAGGATGGAAGCTGTCTCGGCCATAAAGTGGACACCGCAAAAAACGATCATGTCCGCGTCTGTCGTGGCCGCGTTCTTGGACAGCGCAAGCGAGTCTCCTATAAAGTCGGCTACGTCCTGCACTTCTGGCAGCTGGTAGTTGTGCGCCAAAATAACGGCGTTCCTTTCCTTCTTCAGTGCAAGGACCTGCTTCTTGTAGTCAAGATCTAGCACGGTCATGGCTTTTGATAAACATCTAACTGATCTATAGGCTTTACATTTAAAGTAGTATAATCTAGGAGATCGCTGCCCGGAAAACCAAAATTGCAGGCAATACTTGCCACAATTCTGCGCACAAGATTGAGTTTGAAAAAATCCTGGAAGCAGGAATGGATGCATACAAATATAAACATTCACAATATAATTGCTAGCGAAGATCGATGCCAACACACGGATCACTGACAAAGGCCGGCAAGGTAAGAGGCCAGACTCCAAAAATACAGGGCAAGCCCCGCTTAAGCCCGATAGCAAGGCTCCGCAACAAGGACAACTTTGTCAAGCGTTTTGAGAAGAAGAGGGTGCCAGGCCAAAAGAAGCCAGAGCGCCGCGGCGGCGGCAGAAGGTAAAAATCCTTCTACCTACATTTTTAATTAAATGCCAGAGAAAAAGGTCGGGCTTGTAGGCTGTGGCACCATCGGGAGCCAGCTAGCCATGGCAGTTGACTCTGGCAAGGTTGCAAACGCTTCGCTTGTATCGCTCTTTGATGTTGTCGAGAACAACGCGCAGGGCTTAAAGTCCAAGATGCGCGGCAAGCCTAGCGCATATTCAGATTTTGACAGGTTCATTTCTTCTGACATTGACATAGTCGTTGAAGCCGCATCGCAGGAAGCCGTCAGGAAATTCGGCAAAATGATACTTCGTGCCGGCAAGGACCTGATGGTAATGAGCGTCGGCGCCCTTGCAGACAGGGCTTTCCTGTCAGAGCTCTTGCAGGCTGCGTCGGAAAACGGCAGCAGGATCTACGTCCCGACTGGCGCCATAGCAGGCATCGACGCAGTGAGGAGCGTCAGACACCTGCTCGAGTCAGTCACGCTCACGACCACGAAAAGCCCAAAGGCGCTGGCCGGTGCGCCGTTTTTTGAAACAAGCAAAATCAAGCTGGACAAGATAACTGAAAGGACAGTAATTTATGAAGGTGCCGCTTCTGATGCAGTCAAGGCATTTCCAGCAAACGTCAACGTCGCGGCTGTGCTCAGCCTTGCAGGCATTGGCGCTGACAAGACAAAGGTAAGGATAGTCGCAGATCCGGTCGCAACTACGAACCAACACGAAATCGTTGCTACTGGCAGCTTTGGCGAGATCCGCATAGCCGTCAGCAACGTGCCAAGCCCGGGAAATCCAAAGACGAGTTTTCTTGCAGTGCTGTCAGCCATAGAGTGCCTTCGCTCGATATGCGATGACGGCATGAGAATAGGTTCATGACAATCTGACTTAGTTTATATATGGTTACCGCGTCACTCCCCTTACAAGTATGAGTTACGGAAGAAGAAACGACAACTTCGGTCCAAAACCAGTTGAAGCTGGCAAGGAATACGACGTACAGATCACAGAAATCAGCCGCAAAGGCGACGGTATTGCAAGGATACAAGGATTTGTAATCTTTGTAAAGGACGGCAAGGTAGGTCAGAACGCGAGGATCCGCATTAGCCAGATCGGACCAAGATTCGCAACCGCAGAAGTCATAAACGGTTCGGCATCAGCTACGTCAACGCCAGAAAGTTAAGTTACTGCGTTCTGACAAACGTTCGCAGTGACATCTCTTTTTATTATTATTATTATTAATAATCAACTCTTACCTTTTCAACAGTCCGCCTTTTCATTATCCCGGCCTGTTGCAAAAACTTGATCACGACCTGCAGCAGTTGCAGCAAGGCAGCCATCAGGCTTTTGTTAAATGATTCTTTGCGCTTTTGCCACCTATATTGGCAGTATCGCTTGGTTGCAAAAGTTGTGTACCGCAATAACATAATAAAAAAGCAGATCGTCACATATAATGTTTAGTCTGCCCTCCAAAAGGAATTATTAGGTGACTTTGTGCTGATAATCATACGTAGATGCGCAACAACATTATCGCCATAGTCGCCATTTCCTTCGTGACTGTGGGCGCAATGTGGGGCATAGGCAACATACTCAATCCTCCGGAGGAATCTGAGGTGTCAAATGTTGAAGGCATCCTGTTAATAACGCAAAGGAGCACGTTCAACGACACCAATCCTGACATTCGCGTTTCTGTAAACTCGCCAGAAAAGCTGGTGGTGCGCAACGATGACGTCATTACCCATGACCTAAAGATTGACAGCAACGGCGGCAAGATCTTGGTAGTCAACACTGCGCCTCTGCAGCCGGGCCGGGACTTCATTACTGCAGTTCTTGCGTATGAGCCTGGCACGTTTGAATACTATTGCTCCTACCACCCCGAGATGCGCGGCAGGATAATCGCGCAATGATGGCGTCGCTCTACAGAAAGTTGACGCAGGTTATTTATAGTCACTGGAGCAGGAAGGAGGTAGTCTTGCGTATTAGAGTTGAATTCAAAACTAGTGGAGGAGCAGCTGACAGGGTATATACTGCTCCGCAGAATGCAGAGCGGTCTTTCTGTTCAGGTCCGACGTGGACGACCATAAGGAAATGTCCGGGCATGGCAGGATGCATGAGCTGTCCTTTAGCTAGAGGGCTCCGGCGACCTTGACTATTGTCAGCACGTCTTCATCTGCAAGCTCGTGGTCCAGACCCACTTTTTGGCCTGCAAATTTCGCGCTCTTACCCCACACGAGTCCGTAGCGGAAGTTCTTGGCCATGTTGCGGTGGATCTTGTTGCAAACATCCTGCACAGTCGAGCCGTTCTTCATTATCATTGGCTCCTTGTAGTCAGTCTCACCTCCTTTGGGGCGCATGTAGATCCTGATAAAGTCGAGCTTCTGGTACACCGCCTCCTTCAGCGCGTCGATGTTGACGCCGGCGTCGGCCGAGATTGGGATAAAATTGTTGCCTATCTTTGACTGGACTTCTTGGATAAAGCCCTTGTTAACAAGGTCAATCTTGTTGAGCACTGTAAGCGACGGGACGTAGATGCGGTTGCCGTTCAAGACATCTATGAGCTGATCGTCGGTAAGGTTCGGCTCGCGGATTATTATTCTGCCGTTTGGTATGCCGTAGAGGCGCATCATTTCCTTTATCAGCTTCTCCGACACCTTGATTGGGACTTGGGCATTGACTCCAATTCCGCCTGTTGATGTTTTTTCGATAACGACATCAGGCGGCTGCTCGTCAAGCTTGATGCCGGCGTCTGCCAGCTCCTTCTTCAGGACGTCCAGATGCTGCGGCTGGAAAACGTCAAGGATGATAAGCACAAGGTCGGCGCCTCGTGCAACTGACAAGACGCGCTTGCCAAAGCCCTTGCCGGCAGACGCGCCCTCAATAACGCCGGGCAGGTCCAGCACCTGTATCTTGGCGCCGCGGTAGTGGAGCATGCCCGGGATTGCTGTGAGCGTCGTGAACTGGTATGAAGCCACGTGTGACTTGGCGTTTGTGAGCCTGTTGAGAAGGGTCGACTTGCCCACGCTTGGGAGGCCAATGAGCACAACTGTCGCATCGCCTGCTTTGCGGACGTCAAAGCCGACGTTCTCGCCGCCGGTATGAACAGTCTTACTGTGGACATTTTCCTCCATCTCACGTTTGAGGCGCGCTATTTTTGCCTTGAGCAGCCCGATGTGGAACTCGGTGGCCTTGTTAATCTGGGTCCGGTGAATCTGGTCCTGTATCTCTTTGATCTTTTCTGGGATGCCCATTGACGGCTTGCTATGCCACTATTGATGGCAAGACGATAAAAATTTTTGTAAGTTACGAAGTGTTACCCAGCTTGGTGCCGCACTTGATGCAATATGCAAGTTCTTTGTCAGGCATGTAGCCGCAGCTTGGACAGCTGGCAAGAGAATGGCCGCACTTGCCCAAACAATCAACGAGATGAGTGCGTGCACGGCGATATACTACTTTTCAAAAGCTATCAGTTTCCAGAGCACTTTAAATAATTATCGAGATCATTATGAATGAGTCTGACGCTTTGACAAGCTTCATCAGGCCTAAGCCCTGTTAGGGCATCGTAAACCAAGATATTACTATAGATTTCTGTAATGTGGTAACCGTATCCTTTAGTAGCCAGTGAAGCATAAGAGACAGGTTCTTTTCGCTATTGAAAATGTCATTGAAAGCTTGAAGGCTGTCGCCGATTGACCACTTTAGCTGATACTGTTCCCTGATATCTTTCCACTGATTATAGTAGTCAACATACTTCGATAAGGTAGCTAGCGCTTTCATCGCATGTTTCCGCTTTTCATTGGACAATGCTAGAAGATCTTGGGCATCATTTTCCACTAAGACATGCACGTACTTCTTAGCATAACCTAGTCTATCCTGGACAGTCTTTCTGGCTTGATTATTCCTTAGATACTGTTCAAATTTTGATCAAAAAGCATCGTCGAATGACGCCAGCCCTTGACTTACTACCTGTGGTAAGGACCTTACTGCTTTTGGTAAGTTACGTTTTTATGAAGTGTACCAATGAGTGTGTTCGGGCTCCGGTGGTGTAGTCCGGTTAAGCATTTCGCCCTCTCAAGGCGGAGATCCCGGGTTCAAATCCCGGCCGGAGCACACTTATCTCATGCACGAGTTCCGAAGAATTGGCTTTCGTCATCGCGTTATACCGCCGGCAGTAGCGGCATTACTACCCGTAGTAGCGACAAGGTGATCAGCGATCAGGCCATGCTTTACAAGTTAGCTCTTTTATCGCTAGTGCTAGTTTTATCCCATAGAAGCTAGCGGCTCAGTTGAGCTACTAAAGCTAGCAAGTAGATCTTTAATAATACATGCAGGAGTGGCAATCGACCAATTGCTACCATACCTTTGGATCACATTACCATCGTTCTTCA
>DAINRX010000046.1:0-10694 GCA_036741635.1 Nitrososphaera sp. | reverse complement strand
CCGCTTTCACTATAGATTCCAGTCCTTTTGACCTCTTGACAGATCAAACTAAAAGCATACACAGCATGATTTAAATTGAATTTGGCAGGTCTTTTCTCACATATTGCCAATCGATCCTAACTTTCGGACCAATAGGATTGCGTCAACATATGAGAACCTGAAGGTGTGGAAGGATTCGTCAAGCAACCTCGGGATCTATGGCACGGACGTAGCAGTCGACTTTGATCTGTGTATCGGTGACGGCGCATGCATTGAAGTGTGCCCCGTCAACGTGTTTGACTGGCAGGGCTCTGGCGTAGACAGGAAGGCAGTGCCGGTGCGCGAGCGCGACTGCATCTACTGCTTTGGGTGCGAAGCAGTCTGCCCGAAATTTGCGATAAAGGTGACAAAGCCATAATATGACGATGAAAATCGACGAAAAGAGGATGTTTGAAATCATAGAGCAGCGCAAGCCGCGCTCTGTCGCGCTCAACGGCCCTGAGGGCCTGATGCCCAAGCTGCAGGACGCCGCCGATCACATCACGGAAAAGTTTGGCATCGAAGCTTATGTCATTGGCGACACGTGCTGGGGCTCCTGCGACCTCAACACGCATGCCGCAGAAATGCTTGGAGCCGACATCCTGTTCAATGTCGGCCACACGCTTGCGATGGAGACATTTGGCGACAAGGTGGTCATGATTGACGCGTTTGACGACATCAGCTTTGACGCGGTGGCGACAAAATGTGCAAAAGAGCTTGCCGGCAGATACAAGACGATATCATTACTGACTGACAGCCAGCACCTCCATCAAATAGAAAGCGTCAAAAAGATATTCGAAGATCATGGCTACAGCGTCATAATTGGAAGGGGCAAGGGCCAGCTGCGCGACGCGCAGGTGTTTGGCTGTGAGTTCTATCCTGCGTACAGCGTGCAAAAGCAGGTGGACGCCTACGTCTTCCTCGGCCAGAGCATGTTCCACTCTGCAAGCGTGGCAATGTCGACCGAGAAGCCGACGTTTATGATCGACCCATATTTCGAGGAATTCACGCAGGCCAACGAGTTTGCGCAGGGGCTGCAAAAGAGGGCAATCCTGTCGATATACAAGGCGCTGGACGCGGAAAGGATAGGCATCATTATCGGCCTCAAGGAGGGCCAGTTTGCCCACGTGCGCGCGCTAGAGCTGAAGAAGGAATTCGAGAAGTTGGGCAAGAAGGTCCAGCTGGTTGCCCTTACCGAGATAACGGACGACCGCGTGCAGGTGTTCAAGGGCATCGACGCTTTCGTGCAAGTTGCCTGCCCGAGGATTGCGACTGACAACCACTTCAAGAAGCCGATGCTTTCTGTCCCGCAGGCGCTGGCCATGATCAAGTTGCTGAAAAAAGAGTCAATTGACGACTTTCTCAAGGTCCAGCACTGGCTGTAAAGCGAGACTAGCTTGTGGCAGTAGCCAGCAATGGCAATTAGGAAGGAATAAATATAACTGAACGGAGTGGCGACTTCTGCCCATTATTGATAGTTTATTCAAAAACCAGCCGTCGCTTTTATAAAATATTTAAAAACCCCAGCATAGCTGAAAAGATTTCAATTCAATAAATATTGACATCGAACATTTCGATTGGAACTTTTACATGATCACTTTAACCAAGATTATATGAATTTTGACAAAATTCTTATTTTGCTAATAAAATATTTGTACAAATCTTAAATAGATATTATGTGTACCATGCATTGAATAGGTAACTAACTAAGGTCGGTGTGGCCATCGCACATGCGTTAGTCAGTTATCATCAGGGTGATAAAAGAAAATGACTTGTAAAGGTATATGCATCCGTCACAAGGCTCAAAAGCCAGTTGGCTCAGGCCGGTACGCTAGTGGACAGAAACGCTGTCAGATATGCGAGATATTCATAAAGTGGGATGGACTTTGGTGCCCTTGCTGCGGCTATCGTTTGAGGACAAAGCCGCGCAACTTGAAGTACAAGGCGAAGCTGAGGGCACGCACAAAGAAGCAAGAGCTCAAGGTAGCCAAGCCCATAACTGTTCGCGTAAGATAGACTAATGTGGAATGAGCCTGACGATCGAGTAAACAAGACCGTCAGCTCCGGCACTGGGCGAAATTTTTTCATCCAATCCACCTTTTTTCAGAACGGCTCTTTTTTCATAATTACTGAAGGCGAGCGACGCATAGGGGCCATATCGATCTCCATCATTGGGTCCGGCAAAGTCAATACCGCCAAGGTCATACCAAGCAAATATGATTCAATCTTTATCAATACCATTGCAGAGAAGGTATCAGCAATGATAAACGGCATCTGCCTAGTTTCTCTTTACAGCAAGAGCCAGCTGCAGCTCGATGACATGAAAGCAATTATGGGAGAGGTAATGAATATCGTAGGGAGCAGGAAGCACAATGAAGACCAGCATCAGTAGTAGTATCAGTAATCTCGATTTTCGCGGCTTTTTGTCGCTGCTTGATGGCGAGCGCGAGCTGGCACACGTCAAGAAGGACGTGAGCGCCGAGTATGAGCTTGCTGCAGTCGCGGCAAAGCTGGACGGCAAGCAGGCGGTGCATTTTGAGAAGGTGCGAGGAAGCAAGATTTCTGTGGTGTGCAACATCTGCGGCACCCCAAGGAGGTTCTACCTTGCCATAGCCGGCTCGCAGTATAAGGCAGGCCAAGGAGACGACATCAAGCATGCAATCCACGCCCGCATTACCGATGCGCTTGGCAGGCTGTCAGAGCCGGCCAAGGCGCAGGGCGAAGCACCATTTGAAAAGAATTCTTCAAGGAACCTTTTTGATCTTCCGATAGTGATGCATTTTGAAAAGGACGCCGGGCCTTTCATAACGTCATCAATTGTTTTTGCAAAGGACCAAGAAAAGGGCAACCAGAACTCGTCGACCCACAGGCTCCTCCGGCTCGACGAGCGGCATATGGCAATCCGCATGGTCGAGGGAAGGCACCTGCACAAGTGCTACACGTATGCCCGAGAGCACGGCGAGGACCTGAAGGTCGCAATCACAATTGGCGTCCACCCGGCAGTCAGCATCGCAGCCGCTTACCAGGCGGCGTACGGCGTCGACGAGATGCGGATAGCCAATTCGCTGCTTGAAAACAAGCTGACGCTGTCAAAAATCAGCAGTTATTCTCAGCTTTATGTCCCAAGCCACGCCGAGATAGTGCTTGGGGGCCGCATCCTTAAGGACAGGACGCAGGAAGAGTGGATGGTAGAAATGCTGCGGACGTACGACTTCAAGCGCAAGCAGCCTGTCTTTGAACTGGAGCGAATCAGGTTCCGCGATAGTGCAATTTACCACGACATACTGCCCGGCTACGCCGAGCACCGCCTGCTAATGGGCCTGCCAGTGGAGGCCAAGATGTACGACCATATCAAAAATGTCGTGCCCACCACCCAGTCGGTGCACCTGACGGACGGCGGCAGCAACTGGCTTGCAGCCGTCATACAGATAAAGAAGCGCCTCGAGGGCGAGCCCAAGAACGCGCTCCTCGCCGCGTTTGCGGCGCATCCTTCCCTGAAGATGGCCACGGTAGTTGACCATGACATTGACCCGGCGGATCCAGTGGCTGTCGAATACGCAGTCACCACCAGGTGCCAAGCTGACAAGGGTTTCATAATCATACCAAACGCCAAGGGCTCGAGCCTCGACCCGTCAAGCGATCAGGCGAACCTGCTAACGACAAAAGTCGGTATCGATGCCACCGCCACTCTCCTGAAGCCGAAAGAGAGGTTCGAGATCGCAAAAATCCCGGGAGAGAATAAAACCAGGCTTTCTGACTACCTCTGAGCGCAGCCGGACAAGAGATTAAATAGCCTTGCATCGTAACAGATGGAGTCATGAAGCCCAACAATTATGCTATGAAGGATTGGCATCTTGAACACGTTGAAAAAGTTATTATCCGTTTTGTCAAGGGCATTTCCCCTGACGCTTCTTCTTTTGAAAAACGAAATTACAAAAAATACAGCACGGTTTCAAGCTGTGCAAAGCAAATCGAATACGACATCAAGCACGGCGTGACAATGGACGAAGTTTTGAATGTCGTGCGCAAGATAAGGCATGACAAGCAGTTCAGGGATCTGCAAAGGAGCCCAGAGTCGCTTCAGCGGCTGGACGAGCTGGAAAGGCAGATCTCGGCCCCGAAAAAAGTCGCAACGACGTGGTACTAGGGCATGTCTGAGTATCGCTTTACTGACGGCAACCTCATTGTCCTGTACGCGGTGCACAGGGGCAAATCAGCAGCTGACGGCGGGCTTCCTGACTATATCGTCGAGCGCGTCAAGCTGGGCATTGAGACGTACGGCATAGTCATGAGAAGCAAGCCGGACAGGCACAAGACCATGGTAATGATAGTTGGCGAGCAGGGGCCGGCGGAAAAGGTAAAGCAGATGATGGTTCAAGGAGGCGCTGACGAAAAGATAATCGCGATTGACTCTGACTCGCAGAACATGGCGCAGACCATCGACCGCATTTACGGCATGGTAAAGAGTAAGCCAAACCCGCCGTTCATATATTTTGTCGGCTCGGTGTGGCTCCATGACATCTTTAACTCCACCGCTGTGTCCAAGCTGAAAGGATACAAGGTACAGTTCTATGGCGCGCTTGACCATCGCCCGGTTGACGAGGTCGAGCACGAAAAGGCGCTTGATGTTCCAAAGAGGGGCGTGGAATACTACAAGCAGCAGGCCAAGAACAAGGCAGTCGATGTATTGTTAAACATAATTTTCCCAGATTAAGATTTTAATACCCTTAGGATGTTCGGCTACTAGTAGCAGTGTGCGGTCATCGTCTAGTTTGGTCTAGGACACTGGCCTTCCATGCACTATCTCTATGTGCGGGGTCAGCCCGTAACCCGGGTTCAAATCCCGGTGACCGCACCTCTTCTACTATTATTATAACTCGTCTGAAAAGGTCTTTTGCAGAAGCGTCGTGCCCGACTCTACTGTAGCTGTGCCCGAGACGCGCCAGTTGATCTGATCGCTGCTGTTTAGGACCCTATCGAACAGCTCTGCCCTTTGGTCAGAATAATCCAAGCGGAACGTGTCCGTCACCGTGATCGGTCTGTTTGGAAAGAGCGGCGGCCTTCCGTTGAGCGGCACGTCCTCGTACGACAGGGTGTCTGTCCCTATGGAAGCGCCGTCTGCAAACAGCTCGTATTCGATCCTAGACGTGGTGAGCGTGATGTCATTCGTGTTGTTGATGTTGAACGCCACCCTGAGGTTGAGCGACTGCTCACCTTCGCTCCCCGATGTCAGCTCAACCCGCGACAGGTTAATGAAGACTCTTTCGGGATCGAACGGGGTAAACACGATTAGTGGATAAAAGATGATTGTGAGTGCGACTGCCGCGATAGCGCCAATGAGCGCTATTCTCCTTGGACCTAGTATCAAACATCCTAGCTGCATTGGCGAGCTGATTAAAACCTTTCTTGGTTAGCGGCAACAACAACAGCAGCAGCATCGATAATATACCGCGAGATTATCATAATGCCACAGATGGCTGTTGCAGACGGCCTCGTCACATGGGTACACCTGATATGCGCCTCGATATGGGTCGGCGGGTCGATCTTTATCGGCGTCGTGCTGGTGCCCGTGCTTAAGTCCTACACGAAATCGCTTGAAGAGCTTGTTGGGCTCATGGTCAGGATAGGCCGGCGCTTTAACAAGATAACTGTGCCGGCGTTTGCGATACTGATAGCAACTGGATTGTACAACTCGCGGACGTTCCTTGGCGACCCGGCTGCGCTGACTGAAAGCACGTATGGCATGCTCCTCCTTACAAAAATTATTCTGGTCATCGCCACCGTTGGCGCATACGTGGTGCATGTGAGGCTGCTCAACGCGGACATGGAGCGCAAGATAATGTCAGGCCATGGCGGCAATGTCTATGTCCAGTCGGTGAGAACAAAGATAATCATTCTTGGCGAGGTCATTGTCATTCTGTCAGTGGCAATACTGCTGCTTGCGGCACTGCTTGACAGTGGCATCTAGTCATTATTGTCAATTATGACAACGTAGCTCCTATTGGCGTCTGATTGTTCGATGCTGTACTTGCATTCCACTATTTGCCTTGCCACCTGCAGGTTCGTCCGCAAATGCTCACTAACGCGGACGATCCTGTATTTCGATCTCCCCTTTGCAAGGGCAAGCGGCATGACGAGCATGTCTGCAAGGAACGGGTCGACCGGCACCTTCGCAAGGCTGCTTTCCAAGAACCGCTCAGCCGCTTCCGCGCCTACGGCCTCAGCCCGCTTTCCCAGCTCGCCTATCGAGTCGCCGCCGACGTAGGGGCCGCCAAAATCTGAAATCGAGTAAATGAGGATTGAAGTGCCCGGCGACAGCGACGTTTCAAACGACGCGGTGTAGTTGCTGCAAGAAACGCCGCGCTTTTCAAGCGCAACAAGCGCTGAGGATATCTGCCGCTCTGCCACGTGCTTGGGGAGCTGGCTGCAGACGCTCGTTATCTTGGGCTCGAGGCTCCTTGAGTTCAGGAGCTCGACCGTGCCCGGCTCTCTGCAGGGCTCGATCTCGGCGCGCACGATTCCGCCCCCCTTTGGGTAGTACCCGCGCTTTACGACATCGGCTGAAAATTTCACACCGATGCTGCGATACGCTTCAACGACGACGTGGCGCACGTAATCCATAGTCGGGCTTGCCTTGACGTCTGTCCCGCCAATTACCTCCAGCTGCAGGCTATTGTTTGACAGCGAGACTGCCGGAACAACCGCCATCAGTATCATCGGGATGCTGCCCGCTGTGCCCACGTCTACCTTGAGCGAGCCGCCCTCAAACCTGCCAGCAGACGGCGCGAACCTGACCCGCTCGGCGCCCACCTGAAGGTTCTCGACGCTTGCGTGAAAAAGGTCGGCTAGGACCTTGATCGCAGTCATGTGTTGCGGGCGCAGGCCTGGGTTGGGGCGCCTGGCGCGGATGTTGTCCACCTCGACAGGCTTGCCCGTTATCGCAGAGAGCGAAATTGCGGTGCGCAGTATCTGGCCGCCGCCCTCGCCCTGCGAGCCGTCAATCCTGACAAAGTCCGATGACAGTACCACTACCCGGTACGGATTGTAACTTTGCTTAAATACGTTAAGTTGCAGCCAGCGCGAGCGCGCGAATATGTCTGTCACTTTATTACAGACAAGCTTTTTTCTAGCATGTAGGCCAAGTTGACTTGGGTCAGTTGCCAGTTGGTCCAATGCCAAGACGATCATCATCCATCATCAAAGGCAAGAAGCAATCCTAGCCCGTCCTCCAAGGAAATACAGATCGCAGCGTTTGTCAGGGCGCTTGACATCCTCGGAGAATCTTCAAAGCAGGCGCTGCTATACCATCTGAAAGAGCACTATGGCATTGTGCTCGAAGACGCTTCGTCATTTTCACTCGAGCGCCTGAACGTTGCGCTGCAGGACCTCGTTGGCGAGGCTGCCGAAGTTATAAGGGGGAAAACATGCGCATGGAAATGGGCAGGCTTTAGGGCAATCATGCGCATTGCAATCGCCAAAAATATGTTTAATAGGCGCTGGATTTTGCGGTGATGTACAATACAGAAATGCCCAAAAGCATTCGCCAGCTTGCAGCAGACAAATACGCCGGAATTGCAGTAAATGAAGCTGAGAATGCCAAGAACGATGGCACGTTCGGTGTTGGCGGGCTTTTGATAGACGACAGGGGCACCATACGCAAGGTGGTTCGAAACAGAGTGATTCAGCACAGCTCTGTCCATGACCCTACGGCGCATGTTGAGAGGCAACTAGTGGACTGGTATTTTTCAGAGAAAGCAAGAAAAGATGATTCGCTGCCGCCAACAAGTAAGATGACAATAATTTCATCCCTGGATCCGTGCGTGATGTGCTCAGGCGCGATTCTAACGGGAGGACTTGATGTGATTCGTATTTCCCAAGATAACGAGTCAGGAGTAAGCTGCAAAGGGCCGGGGAATTTTTCAACTTTGCCAGAAGGTCTCGAACAGAAGGCCAAAGAAACATTTTCCGCCTTTGGAGTGCTTGGAAAAAGGCCATTTAGTGGCTCCCCTAGTTCAATCTTGTACGGCCATGAAATTGATGGCAGGCTGGACCAGCGCTCGCTGTGCGCTTTTTCTTCCAGCCTGAAAAAGATCAGAGGCATTATCAATGATCATGAGGGGCTGCCGCCAGACAGGCTGAGCAACCCCAGAACGCTTGCCAAAACCAGATCACAAATTCTCAAGCTGCTAAGAAAGTATAATCCGGAGGTGTTTTCTAAAGAACATGTCATTGATTTTGACAAGCCCGGGATCAACTTGGGACGCATTCTGGTTCAAAAGGCAAGGGAATCGTATGAAAGGCGGGGCGTCTTCTCCAATTCGGCCTGCCTTGTAGACCCTTTTGGGAACATGCTTATTTCAGAAGGCGGCGCGGAAGAAGCATCGCCCATAAGGACGGCTTTTTTAGAGATGGTGCGCAAATACCACAAGCTGCAACTTGAAGCGGGGCCTGAAGGCAAAAAGTACCTTGCGCACATAAAATACTGCAAGACAGTGTTGCTGCTCGGGCCGGGGAGAGATGCAAAGAGCTTGATGGAGGTGGGGAGCTTTGGCTCCTCAGTAGAGGGAGAATTGCCAAAGGCCGGCGGCGAATATTGCCCGCTACAGTACGTGATTCCCCTGCAAGAGCGGGACGATCTGGAAAGGATGCTGGACAGCCTGCCTCCATTCTACTCTGACACCGTGCGGATCAAGGACGCCATTCAGGAAGTCAAGGACGCAAAACTTCAGAGGTTCTGCAAAAGCAAGATGCCAGAATAATAAAATATATTTAAAATAGCCTCGCTGCCAGCATATATATCACTGTTGTTGGCGACGACGACTGGGCTTTTCGTAGGCCGCTTCCAGCCATTCCACAAGGGGCACCTTGCCACTGTCAAGTTTGCCCTTGGCAGGGTCGACCTGCTCGTTATAGTGGTCGGCAGCGCGCAAAAGAGCCATGAGCCTCGAAATCCGTTCACGGCGGGCGAGCGCATCAGGATGATAAAGGAGTCGCTTGACGCCGATAGGAAAGTTGACGCCAGAAAGGTGTTGATAATACCTGTCCCGGACATCGACGTGCATTCTCTTTGGACGCGGCAGGTGGACATGCTCGTCCCAAAATACGACATCGTTTTTGCCAATGATCCGTTCTCCCTCCTGCTCTTCCGCGAAAGAGGCGTCAAGGCGGTCGAGGCGCCGCTTGTAGAGCGGAGCGAGATGCAAGCCACCGAGATAAGGAAGAGGATGGCAAGCGGCGATAGCAAATGGGAAAGCCTAGTGCCCGCGCCTGTGGCAAAAATCATCAGGGAGATAGGCGGCATCGAGAGGGTTAAGGCAATTGCCGAAAGGAATATGTCCGGCCACCACGACTGACAGAAAAAACATATTTCTAGCTGGTTTGCCATAGATAACACGTTGTTTGGCAAGAGCAAGGACAACGTAAGCGACAGGCAAAAGGCGCTAGCCCACCAGAGCCAGCCGTGGTTTGCCGACCTGCAAAAGCTGGCAAACGAGGAGCTGATGCGCATGTACACAATGATAGCCGACGGCCGCTATCGCTTTGCCAAGAACGCGTGGTACATCCCGATAGGGGGCGACCAGCGCTGCCCGATAATGGTCGCCAAGGGCTTTAGATCGCCTGACACGCTTGACAAGATGGCCGAGTTCCAGGACACTGCCAAGGTGCTAGAGGGCGAGTTCCGCAGCTTTATCGACGCGTGGGACTTTGGCTACATCACCCAGAAGGACATCGAAAGGGCAATACTGCTGATACTTGAGTCGAGGAACATCGCGATAACCGCGCACAGCAGCGGCTAATAACAAATAATCGCCATTATATTGCGTGGACCACTTTTTTGCCATTTCTGACACCTTCCTAGCTGACCTTGTCAGGGCGACGGTCGCGCTCTTTGTAGTAATAGACCCGGTCGGCGTCGTCCCCCTCCTCATGGTGTTTACGCAAAATATGGAAAAGCTGGAAAGGGTGGCAGTGACAAAGACTGCAATCGTTACTGCGGCTGGCCTGCTGTTTCTGTTTGCGGTAGCCGGCACGCAGCTGCTGTCGCTTTTTGGCATCACGATTGCCAGCTTCATGGTGGCTGGCGGCGTGCTTCTCTTTATCGTTGCGATCGAGCTGCTCACGCACGGCGAATGGAGGTTTGGCGGCGCCGGCGCCCAGGGCGAGTCCGGCGTCGTCCCGCTGGCGTTCCCGCTGCTAGCTGGCCCTGGCGCGATAACCGCGGTGATAATATCTTTTCAAACGTCGGGGCTCGTGGTAACAGCGATATCGATCCTGATTGTGATTGGCATCACGTACGTCGTGTTCAGGTACGTCGACAAGATTTACAGGGTGCTTGGGCGGCGCGGCTCCATAATCATCACTAGAGTGTTTGCCGTGTTCATTGCAGCGTTTGCTGTACAGTTCATCGTAGAGGGAGCCAAGGAGCTATTTGCTTAAAAATATTCGATGATATTCCGAGCCAGAAAAGAAACCTTGTTTCGCACCGGTTGAATCAAGTCAGTTCCAAATGGGCAGTAGTCATGCCAGGCGTTTCATCGGAACATGTTGGCAACCTCGATTTTCTGCCATTTTGGAAGAAGAACAAATCTTTGATAAGAGAATTAGAGAAGTCAGAGATGCCTTCTAAATCAAGGTTATTTTACAAGGAAATATCCAATGGTCAAGATAGCAATAAT
>DAINRX010000045.1:7473-10742 GCA_036741635.1 Nitrososphaera sp. | reverse complement strand
CAGAATTACGGGCTGTTCGCAAAGATGTTAAATCATGAAAAATGGGTCGTGTTTCGTTGGGAATGGGAGAGCTGCATGCTCATTATAAAAAATAATTCTTTTGAACAAAAGCTGCCACCGCTGCTATAAAAGAACTAATTATTATTTTTTTGATGTTCCACTGAAAACGCGCGCATATACACGCATATACACACACACATCTATCCAACACGCGAATGGTAGCAGATTGTTATTAACCTGCAGCAGCAAGAACTAGCTAGCTCTCGCGCCATATCGCCCGCGTCTTAGCAAGCATGACAAACCCAACCAAATAGGCCAGCTGCACTGCGAAGCCAAAGCCCAGCGACCACTCGGCAGGCGTCGGCATGATGCCCATGATGTGCTGGAGCATCATTGACGCGTGCGTAGTTGGGACTGCGTAGGCAAGAGGCCGGAGCGCCTCTGGCATGAAGTCTATTGGGTAGAACACGGGCGGCAGCACCGCCAGTATCACGTTCACGAACGATATCACCTGCGTGGCGTTACGCATGTGGAGCATGTGGGACGACAGGAAAAAGCCCATCGCAGACATCGATCCCCATATCAACAGTATCGTCGCCACAAGGAGCGGAATGCTAAAGACCGATCCGCCGAAATAGACGACGAGCGTGGCAAGCACCGCCAGCGCCGGCAGTCCAAACAGCAGCTCAGACAGCGCAAGGCCCATCATGTACGTCAATGGGGAAACAGGCGACGCGACAAACATGTCCTGCACCTTGTATTCAGTCTTGTAGAACGAGATGTCCTGCCCCAGCGCGAGGCCATAGCCTACGAGAGCCATGACTAGGCTGCCAGCCACAGCCTCCTCCACTAAGTCGCCGCCGCTTATCACGAATAGCACGAACAGGAGCGAGAACGGGCTTATCGCCGTAAATATGAGCGATGTCGGGTTCCTCCGGAGCCACAGGATGCCTGTCATGTACGCTATCAAGAAAGCCTGCCTGACAGGCAGCATAGAGCTAGTTTTAGTCTCTGCCATCCTGTTGATCATCTCCAATTCCATTGCCAACAAGGTAGACAAACACATCGTCAAGCGTTACCGGCGAAACCGTGAACGGGAGGTTCCTGCTCATCGCAAGCTCGGACAGCTCCCTGACCGCGGATTCAAAAGTAAAGACGCGGAGCATGCCAGCGCCGGTGTCTACTACCGACCCGTACGACTTTAAAGCATCAGTGTCAAGCCCATTCCTTGCAATGTCGACCCGGATGTTCTGTGGTATCACCCTGCGAAGCTCCTGAATCGTGCCCTGCGCTATCATCTCGCCTCTGTCGATTATCATGATATAGTCTGACAGCATTTCGGCCTCGTCCATGTAGTGCGTGGTCAGAACTATCGAGCCTCTCTTGTCCTTCCAGTCCTTGATTGCAGACCAGACCTGCCTCCTTGACACAGGGTCAAGCCCGATCGTCGGCTCGTCGAGGAAGAGCAACTGCCCGTCCGTGGCCATCGCCATCGCAACCAGTATCTTTTGCTTCATTCCGCCAGACAGGTTCATTGCCGGCCTGTCCCGCGCCTCGTACAGCTCGAGCTTGCGCAGCATCTCCTCAGTCTTTTCTCTGGCAGCCTGCTTGCCTTCGCCCCTTATCTGCAGCCAGTTGTACACATGGTCCCAAGGCGTGAGCGCCCGGAGCGGCCTGCCCTCCTGCGGCACTATCGAGATAAGATCGCGCACTTGCCGCGGCTGCCTGACAGCATCGTAGCCAAGGACGCGGATGCTGCCAGCGGTAGGCGCAAGCTGCGTGGCGCACATGCGCACAAAGGTAGTCTTGCCTGCCCCGTTTCTGCCCAGAAGTGTAAAGATCCTGCCTGATTCTACTTTTAGCGTAAAGTCGCGAAGAGCAGGCTGGCTGGCTCCCTTGTATGTCTTGGTGACGCCCTCCGCCTCTATCGCCAGCACAGGGTATTGAAGCGCGATTCTCTAATGTAGACTTTGCTTATTGAATGAGTGAAAACAGACGACACCTGTCGCACCCCTTCTGAAATCCATGGCAACCGTCGCTGCCATAGTAATACACGATGCCGCGCATTTTGGGCACTGGTACGGATGGACGGGACGGTGTGCAAGCATTGGGAACGGTTATGGGGCTCAATATTTGTTGATTGGAGGAAAATGTTGTTGACTGGCGTGTATGAGATGTTACACCGCCTAGATCAATCATCCACGACCTTATTATCCCAATAGCAGGCATACATTGTCACATTCATACACTGCCCTTCTGAAAGCCGGGGCGCAACTCATAAATGCTGAAACGCACCCTGCTCAGCATTTGGAGCAGGTCGTTCAGTCGTTTTATCGCTAGTGACAAGATATACAAATAAGTCCCTTTGAGCAAGATAAGACGCGTCAATGAAAAGAGAATTCATAGTCGCCAGGATTGAAGCGTCGCAGGACGGAAGCCCTTACGTTTACGTGACATTCAACGACCCAAAGGACTACAAGCCCGATAGGCCCAACGTGAACCCCTTTGGATCGAATATACAGACGTTCAATTCCATGGATGACCTGATAAAGAATATGCCCAAGGTGATGGCAAGCTTTCCAGGGATGCTGGGCGGGGTCACCGACTCGCCCACGATAAAGCTGAGCATGCGCGAGTACCAAGATCTTGGCATCAAGGTGGGCGACAAGGTATACATCGAGATCCAGAAAGTGGACAGCAGCGGCGTCTAGTGTGTGTATGTATGCATGATAGGACGCTTTAATTTAAATACAAAGAGCTCGTTATATCACCTGTTTGGAACAGCAAAAGAAGAGCGGGGTCCGCGCCGAAGTTAAACTTCCGCTCATACTCATCCATACGCCTTTTGGCCTTCGGTTCTTTGACAGGATTGCCAAATGGCGTATCTCCAAGGTTTACGCCGAGTTTAACACGTACCTGATGCCGCTAATAACTGCACTTGCAATATTTCTCATAATAGGCTCGCTCATGATGATGTTCTCCAATGCGACAGCTAGGGAAGGCGTGCGCGGTATTGGTCCGCTGGCAAACCTGCTCATCCCTGGCCTCAACCCGTATCTGCCGGTAGTGTATGGTTGGGTAGCACTCATCATCACGATCATAATCCACGAAGCAGGACACGGAATAGTCGCGCGCGTTTATAACATCAGGGTGGACTCGACAGGCATCGTGCTGCTCCTCGGCCTGCCGATAGGAGCGTTTGTCAACATTGAAAGGGAAGAGCTGAACAAGGCGACGCTGAAGCAAAAGAGCGCCGTGCTTACAGCAGG
>DAINRX010000045.1:0-7373 GCA_036741635.1 Nitrososphaera sp. | reverse complement strand
TAATGCCGGCTTTTGCCGGTTTATGCCGTGGTAGATTTCTGACTTTTGCGACCACATGGCATGACTTTGGTATATAGCTGGAACCAACGGCGATATGGGAGAATTGGAAAAGAACGAGAAGACTGGCGAATTGCAAGAACAACAGGTAGCCCCGCCTGTGAGAAGATCAAGGCCAGGCCAGAGGCTGCCAGACTTTGACGGCCAAGTGACCAAGGTAACCACCGAGAGCGAGGAGGCGGTGGGCAAGATAATCCTCCAGTCAATCCCATCTGACTCGCAGATAACCTTGGTAAGGTTCGAAGGTCCCAACATCGCCTTGTATACAAAGAATCCCAAGTTCGCCCTCACCGAGCTTACGTATTATTTATCGTCGCTTTCAAAGACCCTGAAAAAGAGGTTCATAATCCGCACCGACCCGTCAGTCAGGCTGCCCGAGGACCAGACGAGGCAGACAGTCGTCAAGTTGCTGCCAAAGGACGTGCTTGTTTCAGCCGTATTTTGTGACGATGCGACCGGCGAGGTTGTCCTTGAGGTGAGCAAGCCAGAGACAATTGACCCTAACATGATAGTGCAGATTGCGCAGTCAACTGGCTGGATAGCGCATACAAGGCGCTCCCCCCACATCCCGTCAACCAGCATCAACACTATTCATTCGACGCTGAAGAGCTCTGCAAAAGAGAGGACGGACTTTCTCCAAAAGCTGGGCAAGAGGATATTCAGGGGCTCACTCGTGGTTGGAAACGTCAGCGGCAACGGGAACGGCCATGCGGCTCAACAACAACAGCAGCAGGCGATGGCAACAGAGGGAGCGGCCTCTAGGCCGCAGTCATGGTCTACAAACAAGGAAGAGGTTATGCTCTTTTGCCTTGGCGGCGTCAAGCAGGTTGGCAGATCGTGCTTTATCGTCGTCACGCCAGAGAGCAAGGTTATGCTTGACTGCGGAATCAACCCCGGCGAGATGTCCGGCCTTGACGCGTACCCGCGCCTTGACTGGTTCAACTTTGACCTTGACGACCTAGACGCAGTAGTGATAAGCCACGCACACATCGACCACCAAGGATTCCTCCCGGCGCTCTTTAAGTACGGCTACAAGGGGCCCGTTTATTGTACAGAGCCCACGCTGCCTTTGATGACCCTCCTCCAGATGGACTCGGTCAAGATAGCAAACAGCAACGGCACCTACCTCCCGTACGAGGCAAGGGACGTCAACGAGGTCATCAAGCACTGCATCACGCTTCCGTACGGCAAGCCGACAGACATTTCACCGGACATCACTATAACGCTCAATAACGCCGGCCACATCATGGGAAGCGCGACCGTGCACCTTAACATTTCTGGCGCGCACAACATCCTCTATTCAGGCGACTACAAATATGCCAAAACTCAATTGCTTGACAGCGCGGTGTCAATGTACCCCAGGGTCGAGACACTCATCACCGAGAGCACTTATGGCAACTCGACAGACGTCATGCCGGACCAACAGTTTGTGTATCGCAGCTTTTCTGAGTCGATAAACAAGACTCTAACAGAGGGTGGCAAGGTACTCATTCCAGTGCCTGCGGTCGGAAGGGCGCAAGAGATAATGCTTGTCATGGCAAAAGAGATGAAGGAGGGCAGGCTGATAGAATCGCCCATCTATATTGAAGGCATGATTTCAGAAGCCAGCGCGATCCACATGTCCTACGCCCACTACCTCGGCTCTGAGGTGCGCAAGTCAGTCTCACAGGACATCAACCCGTTCCAGTCAGAGTACTTTACGGTCATAAGCGGCTATGGCAAGCGTGACGACGTGCTCAACGACGAAAACCCGGCGATAGTGATGGCTACCTCTGGTATGCTTGAAGGCGGCCCGTCCGTAGAATATTTCAAGGAGTTAGCCCCCAACCCGAAGAACAAGATCATGTTCGTCTCATATCAGATTAACGGCACGCTTGGCCGGCGCGTCCTTGACGGCACCATGTCTGAAGTAAGCATGATGGACAAGTCGGGTAAGGTCAAGGTAGTGCCGGTGCGCTGCCAGACGCAAAAGATAGACGGCTTTTCCGGCCACAGCGACTTTAACCAGATACTGAGCTTTGTGGCAAGGGTCAAGCCAAAGCGCGTTCTTGTCAACCACGGCGAGAGAACCAAGTCCGAGAACACTGCAAGCGCTATCTACTCGCGCCTAAAGATAAGGTCTGGAGTCCCCGATAATCGGGAAATAGTGCGTCTGCGCTGATTTTCTGTAGCGATAATTCCATAGCGTTTTTAGCCATGTGTATGCTATACCATTCTGCTCGTACGATGGCGATCAGATACAGGTGTGTTAACTGCAACATTGTGCTGAGCGGTGAAGGCGCCTCCAGGCATTACCTTGCCAATCCCGCCCACAAGCTGGAAAAGCTGCCTCCACCTGTAAAGCCAGTGAAAAATGCCAGATAGCTATTATTATTATTATTCTCTGATGCTTTCCAGAGTCGAAACGACCTGCCAGAGCATCGTTCTGATGTGCGACTGCATCTGTGGGCTTTGCGTCGCATTGTCAAGCAGGCTGATCGCGTTTGCAGCCCTTACCGAAACGCTGCCGCCTTTTTCGTCCTTTAGAGCGAGAAGCACTTCCTTTATCATGTTTCGGATGCTCTTTTGAACATCGTTGTTCTTTGTTATTGTGTCAAGAGTTTCAACGGCGCGAGCAAGGCGCTCCTGATTTTCTTTCTCTTTCAGTTCTTTTTTCGACGAAGTCATCACGCATTGCCTCCAGTTGACGGTTGCTCATTTATCAGTAGCTGCTTTTGAATGTTTTCGTTGTCAGGGCTCCTCGATCCCAACTGCAAGCTCTTCTACATACCTTGCACCTTCCTGTGTGAGCGAAAACATCTGAGCGTCTCCGTCTTCGACTCCGTCGTGAACTGAAGATGTTACGTAGCCTTTTGCCATCAGGTTGCACATGGCCTGGCGAACCATCTCTTCAAAATAGTTGCAGTTGATGTCGTAATCGTGATCGTGCTCTGCTTTTTGCGGAACGAGCCACATCCGGATCTGGTTCATGCTGACTGCCGACGGACCCTCCGGCCCATCCGATGCGCTTTTTAGGTTGGCCAGTATTACCTGGGACGCGATTTCAGTCTGCATCAGGTAGACTAGCGTCGGCATGTCTTAAATGGCTTGCTGCTGCAAAGTCAGCCCGTTTGTATCAAAATTAAAGACATAGACCGTGCGACCTTTTTATATCACCTGATTGTGGCATTACATGTGCCTGAGGAGCAGCTGAGGTGCAACATTTGCGGTACCACAGTAGGCACTAGCAAGGCAAAGGAACATGCGTCGACCTCATCCCATACGTTGCTCAAGGCAAAGCTCGAGGAGAGCCTCAAGGCTGTAAGGAAGGAGCAGTACAGCAATGACAGATCGGTCATCCTGCAGTGGTCCAGTTCTGTCTGACTGCTATCTTACTATCAGTACTGCGCTCTTGGTATGGTGCAGAATCTTGCTCGAGGTGCTGCCTAGTACCATCTCTTTGAACTTGCCAAGGCCGCGGCTGCCGATCACTACTAGGTCGAAGCCCTCCCTTTGCGCGTAGCCTACGATGTTTGTAGCTGCATCGCCTTCTGCAAGGACGGTCTCTATATTTACGCCGCTCTTTTCTGCTGCTTGCTTGCACCTGTCAAGGACCTTGGCAGACTCGGCCTTGTACTTGGTCAAGAGCTCGTTTAGCAGCTTTTGCGACTCGACGTACACAGTGGGCGGGTTCTCTACTACGTGCATCGCAGTCAAGTGCGCCTCGGCCTTTTTGGCAAGGAAAATCGCGTGGTCGAGGGCACGAAACGAGTTGTCAGAGCCGTCAACCGCCACCAGTATCTTTGAAAGCATTTCAGCTATTAGTTAGACGGCGTGTTATTTTAATGCAGAGTAAGATCTTGCGGTAACAGGAACTGTATAAACAGGCTGATGACATAGAGCGCGGCAAGCATGATTCCCACCTTGAGCCCAATCTCCCTCTTAAACATCGGCACCAGTGCTATTATGGTCACAGCAGTCACAAGTATCATCTGGTACTGCAGAAGCGTATTTGCCTCGATGTTGGCGTAAAAGCCACCGTGGTACATCGCGCCAAACACTGCGACTGCGAGCAGCAAAGTATTGTTCAGTATCTTTGACCCAAGCACGTTTGCCACAGCTATCGAGGCACCTGCCGCGCCCTTGCGCGCAAGAAGCATCATCGATATTTTCTCGGGCATTTCGCCAGCTATCGGGCTGATGATTACTGCAAGGACTATGAGAGAAATGCCCACCTCGAGCGACAATCCTTCAAGCGAGGCTATGAACGGCCCTGCTCCAAAAAAGATGCCTGCAGTGCCTGCTGCGAAGGCCAGCGTCGCCTTTGTCATTTCCCTGCCAAAAAAGCTCTTTGAAGGTGCACTTTCGCTTACCTCGACTACCTTGTGGTGATCGCCTATGACTTCATGTTCCGGTTTCTTCTTTGCACCCTTGCTCTCTGCCCTCATCTCCAAAAGCGCCATGACAAGATAGGCGCCAAACATGCCTGCAAAGATAAGGCCATCGATAAAGTTGTATCCGTCTATGAATAGGACCGCGCTTATGACCGCAGTTGCGATAAGAAATATCTTATCCAGCTTGAAGGTTGACACGTCGACTCCCTTGAGCGGTGCCTTTGACAAGCGCGTCGTGGCTATAAGCAGCATCACAGACAGGCCCAGGGTCATCATGAGCAGGTTGCTGCCAAGTCCGGCTCCAACGGCTGCCCCATAAAAGCCCCCTGCCGCGGCGTAGACTACTATCGCTATTTCAGGAAGCGTAGTGGCAACGCTCAACAGCGTGCGTCCAACAAACTTAGCGCCGTACCTTTTTGACAGGTGCTCCGCGCCGTACGAAAGCAAAAAGCTGGCGCCAGTCAGCTCTGCAAGCCATAAAAGCATCGTCAGAAGGTTTTCAGCCAAAGCTGCTGCTTATCTTTGCCAAGGTCAATATAAATTACAGTTAGTGCTTTTCATGTGCTCCCCTCCCCAAATGAATGTTCATAATTTTCTTAGCAATGATGCTTCGCAATCTTTTGTAAGAATTAACTTGTATACCCATTAATTTATAATATAGCGTATAATTGTATGATTTGATTGCAAATGTTATTCACACTAGTTTAAATGCTCGAGGTGGCGGCGAACGCCTTGCTGTCGCTACCATAGAGGCACTTTCTTCTACGGGCATAGATGTCGAGCTTGGCACGTATGAAAAGCCTGACTATGAACTAATACGCGATGCCTACGGCGAAGGCATTGAGAGCCATGTGAAAAAAGTCAGGACACTATGCATGCTCTCCCAGCTGCATGACAGAATGCCGGTCAACAATTGCGACATTGTGGTGAATACTCATGGAGACATGCTCCCATTTTTCCGCAAGGGCTTTACAAGAAAGAATGCCATAACCTACTGCCACTACCCTATAGCAGGCTACCTCATGGACTGTAGCGATCCTGACTATGGCAACGTCCTGCAGAACCTGTCTCTGTCCGGCATGACTCCTGGCTGCCGTGACAGGTATTTCTGGATGACAAGGAGCAGGTATAAGGAAATGATGGTAAATTCCACAGTGCTTACGAATTCAGAGTTCAGCCGGAAAGCGATATTCAAGACGTTTGGAGTCGACTCGACTGTGCTCCCTCCGCCTGTCGAAGTTGATACTTTCCGCAAGATCTTGCTGTCGACAGAAGATAGAGAAGACGTAGTTCTAGTGATCTCGCGCTTTCATCCAAGCAAAAAGATAGAGAACGCGATACTCCTCGCCAAGCTGCTGAAGCAGAATCAGGTCGGTGAGCGTATGAACATCGTCGGTAACATTTCGCCCGGCAGAGCAGGCTACTACAACTACCTGTGCCAGCTAATCAGGCGCTATAATCTGGAGGACTTTGTCAAGATCGAGGTAAATGTCAAGTTTGGCAGGCTGCTGAGTCTGATGCGAAGGTCAAAGGCATATGTGCACCCGCTGCCCGGCGAGCCCTTTGGCATATCGACCGTTGAAGCAATGAGCGCAGGCATCGTGCCAGTCGTGCCAGACATCGGCGGCCACACCGAGTTTGTCCCTGCAAAATACCAATTCCATACGTTCGGCCAAGGAGTTCAGGCTGTAGCCGCAGCCCTTAGAGCACCTGCGTCTGAGCGGATAAAGATAAGCCACTCTATCCAAAAGTACTCGGTTGCAAGCTACATCAAAAAGTTCCAAGAGATAGTCGCGCAGGTTCTAGATGTCAGCATCAAGCCTGTCAAGCCTGCGCCTGTCATCTCGGTTTCAAAAAGGCTGCAAGAGTATATGGCTGCCTGATCTTCACTTGCACAGCGTATAGACATACGCCGTATCGACCACCTGATCGGCAGTCCAGAGCGTCGGGAGAGTGACCGTGCCTGCCAGCTCAAGTCCAAAGCCGGAAATCACATTTCCCCAGCCCCATCCCGTCTGGTCCCGCGATAAGGACTTCATGACGTGGCTCCCCATGAAGTTAAACCCGGCCCGGCGCTTTACTTCTGCAAGCGACATGACCTGTCCAATGACGCTGTTTGCAAGCATTTCGCCTATTTCTGGCAGGCCCGAAATAAAGAACATTGGCCTTGTCAGTTTCAGCGTGCTATAGTCAAAACGAGTCGCGTCGGCCCTTATTGCGCTGTACCTAATGCCTGTCGCCAACGATATCGACTTTTGCAGCTGCACTAGATCTTCGTCTATTTCTATCCCGTACGACTCCATTCCAAGCAGCCTGCCACAGTAGGCTATCCTGCCGTCGCCGGACCCCACGTCCACTAGCTCCTCAAACCCAAGCGACTGTGCTCCAAGCGCCAGCGCGTACGCCGAAAGCATCCACGTTGGATAGAACGGCTGGTAGCTGGTGTCATGCTTTTTGCTTCCCAGCCAGTAATTGTTAATGTCGCCTTCGTAAATCCGGCATGCAATGCTTAGAATTTCAAGATCGGATGACCGGAAGTATATCGGGTTTGCAGATGCAAACCTGTGAAGCGGCTTGAGCATATCGTCGTCGATTGGCAGGAATTTTGAGCGCGACAATGGGACCACTTCGCGCAAGAAACTATGCCCCTTGTAGACATGCATCAACTCGTTCTTTAGCCCAACAATTGCCCTTGGAATAGAATCGTCCATGCCTGTGCCTTCTTGCTCTTCAGTAGACCGACTCTGCGCTTGGACGCAGTCCCCTTCTGTAGCTTGCGTGGCCGCAGTCTTGGCACTTGTAGAGCCTCCTGCGTTTGTACGTGTAGATGGTCTCTTGGTCTTCGATTGTTTCATGGCGCGTCTTTACCATGCAGCGATCGCAGAAGCGGAGCTCGGTTATCATGTAAGCTATAATGCGCCAACAATTTTAATATATATATAT
>DAINRX010000044.1:0-10761 GCA_036741635.1 Nitrososphaera sp. | reverse complement strand
TCGTCTTCGTCTTCGTCCCCAAACTCGTCCTCGTCTTCCTCAAAGTCCTCTTCAAAGCCATCGTTCTCAAAGTTGTCGTCTTCAGACATTATCTCTGGCATAAAACGGATGGAACGCTCGTTATAAATTTTGCCGGCTATCGCACTAGTGTACCTGAGCCGCCTTGGCTGCTGTTTTCCGCTGCCAGGTAACAATGCAGGTGCACATTGCAACCGTGCAGCGCCTTATCTCGCCACTGCTCTGCGGCAGCTGAGACACCACCTCGCTGTGAAGGCTCTCTGCGTGGAGACACTTTTTGCACAGGGGCTCGCTATATGACACAACCGTCGATAATACTCTGCTGCTGTCGGAGGTATTAAGCTAACCCAGTCAGCTTTTTATAGCTAGGCAATAAATCTCTCATTCATTATGGGCCGCGTCGACAAGGGAGTCAACTGCAGCATCGACGGCTGCGGAAATCAGGCCGAGCGCTCGATGAGCGGCAGCAAGGCAAGCATGGCGCCTGACATGGGGCTTGGCGGAAGCAAGCGCGTGTACCTCTGCAAGGATCACTACAAGGAATGGAAAAAGCTCACCAAGGAAGACAGGGAAAACGAGAGGGCCAGATGGGCTTAAATTAGCTCAGGACGCGTGATCGTGATATATATGCGACTGCTGCAGCTGCATTCTGATTTTATTGAATACGAGCCGATTGAGAAGGAGATAAGGGATGCCGAGGACATTGCTTCCAAGTCCCGAGTAAGGCTTGAAGATCTGGTGGTGGCGTTTGTCGCAGTCGAGAACGGCGATGACGAAAGCGTCGCCAAGGCAGCAGTGGATGAAATAAAAAAGTACCTCGACACGGTCAAGAGTAGCCGCCTGCTCGTTTACCCTTACGCCCACCTCAGCTCGGACCTTGCCCAGCCAAGCGTAGCGGTAGGCATCATCAAGTCTGTTGAAAGTTTTGCCAGAGGAGCGATCAGCCAAGTCTACAGGGCGCCATTTGGCTGGACCAAGTCGTTCCAGATCAAGGTAAAAGGGCACCCACTGGCGGAGAACGCCAAGGAAATTGGGAAGCAGCATGACCATGAGCACGCTGGCGGCCATACCCACGGAGGAGAAAAAGAGTCGACTGCTCTAAAAGCAGAGGGAACGCTGCAGTCATTCTGGTACATCCTGCAGCCCGGCGGCGTAATGACGCCTGTCAGCGAATACAAGTTCAAGAAGCAGGACCAGAACCTGCAGGTGCTGACAAATTATGAAATGGCAAAAAAGAGGGCGGTTGACGAGCAGCCGGCCCATGTGCGCCTGATGAAAAAGCTGGCGATAGCCGACTATGAGCCGGCGTCAGACGTTGGCAACATGCGCTACTACCCAAAAGGGCGCTTGATGAAGTCACTCATCGAGCAGTATGTCACCCGGCGCGTGATGGAATACGGCGGCATCGAGGTCGAGACTCCAATCATGTATGACACCAAGCACCCCTCGATGGAGAGCTACTTTAACAGGTTTCCTGCAAGGCAGTACAACATTGTGTCGGATAACAAGCAGCTGTTCCTGAGGTTCTCAGCGTGCTTTGGCCAGTTCCTCATGGCCAAGGACTTTAATATATCGTACAAGCACCTGCCCGTAAAATTGTATGAGCTGACCCGCTATTCTTTCCGGCGCGAAAAGAGCGGCGAAATCGTAGGACTGCGGCGCCTGCGTGCCTTCACCATGCCCGACTGTCACGCGCTCTGCAGAGACCTGAGCCAGGCAAAAGAGGAGTTCCGCAAGCGCTTTGAGCTGTCGATAAGCGTGCTCAACAACCTCGGCCTGTCGACCGAAGACGTAGAGATGGCAATCAGGTTCACTGAGGACTTTTACAACGAAAATAAGGAATTCATCACTGAGCTTATCAATAGATTCGGCAAGCCAGTGATGGTCGAGATGTGGAAGGAGCGCTTCTTCTACTTCACATTAAAGTGGGAGTTCAACTATGTCGACGGCCTCGGCAAGGCATCAGCACTTTCGACAGACCAGATAGATGTGGAGAATGGCAAGCGCTACAACATCGAGTTCGTCGACGAGGACGGCAGCAAAAAGAACCCGATAATACTGCACAACTCGCCCTCCGGCGCAGTCGAGCGCGTTATCTATGCGCTCTTAGAAAAGTCCGCCAAGGTGTCCAAGACAGGCGGCATCCCGTCGTTCCCACTCTGGCTATCGCACACGCAGGTGCGCGTAATCCCGGTTGGAAAGGAACATACCGAATTTTGCGAAAAGATGCTTGCTGAACTATCTACGAACCAGATAAGGGCGGACATTGACGACAGGGACGAGACAGTAGGCAAAAAGATACGCGAGTCAGAAACCGAGTGGATACGCTACACCGTGGTCATTGGTGACAAGGAGATCAATTCTGGCAAACTAGTGGTGCGCGACAGGAACGAGGGCAAGCAGCGCGAAATCACGCTGCAAGAGCTGATAGGCGAAGTGAAGGCGCAGACAAAGGACAAGCCCTACCTTCCACTGAACCTTCCGCAGCGCCTGTCAGCAAGGCCGCAGATCATGGTCTAGCGTATTTTCGCGCCAGTATCCTGTACAGCGTCTGCGTAGCAAGCGCGCCTTCGCGGTAGTCGCCGTTTTTCAGGCCAACCTCGACCATGTCCATGCCTATCAGCTTGGCAGTCGGGTGGATGGCCTTGACCATCTGGAGCACCTGAAACGGGTTGAGACCAAAGGGCTCAGGTGTACCGGTGCAGGGCACGTAGGGCAGGTCGTAGGCATCGATGTCAAATGATATATAGATCTTTTTGCCTGCAGTTGCTCTTTGCAGATGGCCAAGAACGCTTAAGAGGTCGTCGTGCACCTGCCAAGCGTCAAATGTGGTTACGCCGTTCTTGGCCGCAGTCTCGTTCTCCTCTCTGTCAGTCTGGCGTATCCCTATCTGGATCAGGTTCTCGCCTGGGATATATTCCAACAGATGATAGAATGGTGTGGTGTGGCACATTTTCATTCCTTCATATTCGGGCTTCATGTCCCTGTGCGCGTCAAAGTGGATGACGACAGGCTTTTCGTCTGCAAGCGCCTTCAATTGATAATAGGTAAGCGTGTGCTCGCCTCCCATCATGACTGGAATTTTGCTGTCGGCGCGCAAAACATCAACCACCTTTGGAATTCTCGAGTCAAGGGATGCAAGAGTTTTGCTGACGCTCCTTGTTTTCAGCAGCTTCAGGTCGCCAAGGTCGAATATCCCGACAAGGTCGTAAATGTCAGCCTTTTCGTCAAGCACGAACGTTTCTATCTGCCGGGCAGAAGCCAGTCTTATGGCCTCCGGACCCCTTGAAGTTCCCTTGCCAAAGCTGGTAGTGCCGTCAAGCGGGACGCCGTAAAAGACAACATTTGATTCCTTGAACGAAATTTTTACAGGCGTGTCAGCAAAGCTGTAGCCTGCCTTGGTCTTTTCCGGGACCGTAAAGAGTGACAAAATATTGTTGTTGTTGTTCGTCACGGTGAAATGTCTGGAAGAGCTGATAATAAACTATGATGCAGGCTTGCTCCAAAAGAGCTCGTCAAGGCTCTGCTGCCTCGGCTTGCCCAGCACCGACTTGAAGTCAAAGTTGAGCACAGAAAGCACTTGCTCAAATGTCGACTCCATCGTCTCAAGGTACTTTTCTGTGTCAATTTCCTCTGGCTTGGCCAGTTCCACAGGTTTGACGCCGTCGCCGTTCTTTATCTTGACGTATGAAATGACATCGCCAGCCCTTATCTCGCGCCCTTTGTCTGATTCAACGAGCATCTTGGCTGCCTTGATGTGCTGCGGCAGGCCCTTGTAGGTGTCCGTGTTCTTGCCGCCCACGGTCTTGGAGCCTGTCTTCTTGCCGTAGGTGCTCAGCGACTTGTTAATTGTGACGTTGAAGCTCAGGTCTTCAAGCGGGACCTTGCGTTCCTCCAAGTTCTTGGCATTTTCCTGAATGACCTTTTTGATGCTTTCCTTGGCAGACTCGAAATCCTTCTCAGAGTTGACCTTGCCAAGTATCCCCAAAATGTCGTAGAACACCTTCCTTATGAAGGGAGGAGTGTGCGACTTTTTGCCAGTCAGGCCCTTGACGTCGACAGTCCCGTCAGACAGGACGCCAAGGTAGTTTTTCTTCAGGTCGCTGAAAACGACGTAGCGGTACTGCTTGTCAACTTCCAAGTCGACGCCAAGGTTGGTGCGTGCCCATGCTGCCACTTCATCGATTGCGGTCGGCGACGGGTTTTTCAAAAATAGCGAGTCAGTGTCGCCGTATACGACCTGTATTCCGATCTCCTTGCACTTGTTTATTGTCCTATTGATCGTCGACCTTCCAAGCGCGGCAGTTGCATCTGCTACCGGAAGGCAGTACAGTGGGAATATCTCGGCTCCCATGACGCCATAGCTTGCATTGAGAATGACCTTGATAGCCTGGCTTACGACGTTGTAGAGCTGCCGTTCCTGCGGAGGAAGCGTCTTGTCTTTTGACAGGTACTTGTAATAGTTCACCCTGAGGTCGCGAAGCGAGCCTATCAGTAGCGACGTCAGCCCCTTCCGCCGTTTACATACCCAGTGGGTCGTGCCTTCTACCTTGTTCTTGCTGCATTCTTCATGCGGGCAGTTGATGGTTTCGTATGACAAGTTGTGGACCTTGATAATGCTCGGATACAGGCTTGCAAAGTCAAGCACGACTACGCTAAAGTGGATGCCTGCCATTGGCTCGACCACTTCGCCTCCGCGGTATTTCTTCTCCTTTATCACCGCAGTGGTCGATGCCGTGCCCTTTGCTTCAAGCTCCTTCCTGTTTGGTATCAGCTCGTTTCTCTGCCGGTGCTCGAAATACAAGATTCCCCTGATCCACTGGTTGACGCCAAAACGGGCAATGTCGTCAACAGACAGCCTCCCGATCCTTGCGATTACCACTAGCAGCTTCATCAGCAGGTTGTCGTTAAAGCTGGTCAGCCTGAACGTCAGGTCGGCGTCTTTGAGGCAGTATTCTGACAGTGTCTGGATCGGGAGGTCGCTGATGTCGCCTTCAAATTCTATTTTCGTGTCGCCCAGCAGCGCTTCGCAAATTGCGTTTAGCGTATGCTCTGTATACGCGCGGCTAAACGCGTAAATCTGGATGGACCTGTTGTCAAATGTCCGGTAGAGGTCGATATGAATGCCGTGCCTTATGCCGACCGGCTCTGCCTGCATCCCGTGCTTGATAAAAGATTCCTTCTTGACAACTATTGGCACCTTGTCCTTTGGGATCGCGATGCCGCCTTTGGGGTCTATGCGGGGGTCCTGCGAGCGTGCATAGAGATATGGCAGGTCAAAGTCGTCGCCGTTGAACGTGATCACTATGGGGTATTCACCGATTATCTTGAACGCCTTTTCCAACAATTCTTTTTCAGTCTTGCATGGCTCTGCTTCCTGAACAAGTGGCTCGCCGGTGCTCGGAGTGTTGTCCGTCAGCACCAGCACTTTTCGAAAGCCATCGTTTGCAACAAAGCCAACTGCAGTGACGCGCCTGTCGTGGTCGCGGGGAGTTGGCATCCTGCCCTCTTCTGTTTCAACTTCGATGTCGACAGCCACTCTCCTTAGTTCCGGGATCGGCTGGTTGAGCAGGTTCGCCCAGTTTGTGATGTATTGCCGGTATTCCTTGCCGCTCTCGCCGGCTTCCTTTATCTTGTCCCAGAGCAGGCTCTTGAGGACAAACTGAACCTTGTCAGAAATCTGGTATTCAAAAGAAGCGATTTGCTCGCCCTTTCTCACGTAGTAGGTGCCGGGTATCAGCGCCCTGTCGTAGAGGTAGTTTTCATGGTACTTGATATCAGCCTCCCACGAGGTGACCTTTTCCCGAAAGCTATAGTCGGTCCCGCCTATTGACAGGGGATCCGGAGCCAGCACCTTGAGCACGTCGATCTCTTTGTCTGAAATGACGTCCCTCTTTTTGACCTGCTCGAGCGTGTATTTCGTTTCCTTTTGCGCGATCTGCTTAGCCTGATCTGCAAACTGCATCTTGGTGTAACAATAAGGCTTGTGGTCGGTCCTGTCGCGCCAATGATAAATGACATTGTCCTTTGGGTCGTAAAACTTCAGATAAACCTTCTTTTCCTCTCCTGAATAAACGGCAGACAGTAGCAACGCCGGCCTTCCTTCTGGCAATTCCGGCAAGTCGTCAAGCCTCTTTCTCTTGTCTGCCACAAATTCCTGCTGCTGGGCCAAATTCTACTGTGTCTCTCTGTCCACTGATCAATATTAAACGTTTTATCTAACATGCGGCTTTCAATTGCATGTGCCTGCTGACAACTACAAAGTCGCGATAATAGGGGGCGGGATACTTGGAACGTCAATTGCATACTTTATGTCCGCGCACGCCCGCGACCCAGAGTCGATAGTACTGGTCGAGCAGGAAACGAACATCGCTCAGCACACTAGCAGCAGGAACACCGGCAAGGTGCACGCACCGTTCCTGTACGACCCAGTGAAAAAGAAGCTCTTTGCCAAGGCTGCGGCGCTTGGCTACGAAATGTGGTTCAAGTTCGCAGAGCAAAAGGGTCTTGTATTCAAGCGCGACGGAGTGCTCGAGGTAGCAGTCGACGACAGGGGAGTTGACAGGCTCTGCAAGTACATGCAGTGGGGCGAGGCAAATGGGCTTGCAAAAAGCGAGCTCCAGCTGCTTGGCAAGGGCGAAGTGGCCAGGATGGAGCCAAATGTGCGCTGTGAATCCGCGATATACTGCTCCAAGGACGCGTCAGTTGACTACGGCTCGCTTGCGCTCGCGCTCTTGGACGACCTGCAGTCGTTTGGCTGCAAGCTGGTTCTGGGCCAAAGAGCAATGCGTGTATCTTTTGCCAACAATTCATGTGCGATAACCACGCAGCAGGGCATGGAGATAAAGGCAAACTATCTCGTCAACGTGGCAGGCGGCAACTCGATGGACATTGCCCACTCGATGGGCGTAGCACAAGACTATACCGACCTCCACTTTCGGGGCGAGTACTGGCAGGCGCCTCCGCCGTACCATGATCTGACAAAGCTGTCGATATATTCTGTTCCAAAGCAACCGGAATACCCGTTCCTAGACCCGCACTGGATAGTGAGGGCCGACGGCAGGCGCGAGGTGGGGCCAAACGCCGTACCGGTCTTTGGGCCCTATGCCTACAACTGGCGCAAGAATTTGGCAGATATGCTGCCAAAGCTGATGGAGTCGTCAAGGACGGGCGCGCGCAAGGTATTCTTTGACAGGCAGTTCCTGTCGCTTGCAAGCACAGAGCTGAAGAGCTCGCTTTCCAAGGCCGCGATGATAAACAGGGTGAGGGAGTTCCTGCCGCAGATAAGGCCGGCTGCCTTTATCACAAGGGGCACTTCGGGCATCAGGTCGTCCGTCATTGACAAAACAGGCAAGTTCGTGCCAGACACGCTTGTTCTGAGGGAGAGCTCTTCGCTTCACGTGCTCAACTATAATTCGCCGGGCGCAACTGGCGCTCTGCCAATAGCGGCCAAGATTGCAAGCCAGATAATGCAAGCTGGGGAGCTGCCTGCAATCGATAAGCCAAGGTCGCTCTGGGATGCGACGGCGATAGCCGACAAGATGTCGTAGTAGTAGGAAGAGTAATTTTTTAAGCGAGCCGCAATAGTGATACTTGCAGTTGCTCAAGGAAGTTTACCTCGATGCTCTTAAGAGCAGGGAGCAAAAGATTTCCAAGATAAAGGATTCGAGCTACCAGAGGATACTAGCAGAGGCGTCGTTGCGGTGGATTGCATATGAGCCTTCGCCAGCCAAGTGCGAATCTGCCGGCATTGACAGCAGTTGGAACAAGCGCGCATTTCAGGGGCTCAACCTCTACGTGGTCGACGCGGTGGCAGTCACCAGCGCAAACAAAATTCTCGCTGCGAGACACGACTGCGACATTGCCGAGTCTGCAAGACAGGAGATGCTGGAATCAAAGGCGATGGCAATGGAGGCAGCGATGGCGCAGGAGGCTGCTAAAAAAAGGGAGGCAGACATCATATGCATCGACGGCTCGCTCATGTCAAGGCTGACAAAGAGCACGCTGGACATGGCATCAGGCATGATAAGGCAATACGGAAGCGCCATCTTTGTCTCGAAAAGCTCCGAGAGCAGGTTGCAATTTTCCTCACTTGGCTCAAGGGCCGGCGACATTTACTACTACGGCCACGCAGGCAAGTCGGCCGGCTTTAGCATGCCAATAGAGGTGCAATCGCGCAATCCGCGCGTCTTTGAAACCTATGCAAGGCTCCGGGAGCACACTCCCATTGTCAGGATTGAAATCATCGGCGCGGCAGGCGAGCAGGAGGTAAAGAGGATGCTGGACATGCTGCGCTACCACTCAGTCGCTGGCTACCCTTACTGCCTGAAGCTTGCTCACGACAACTGCAAGATAAGCAACGAGGACATCGACAGGCTGGCATGCATTTTCAGCCTGCAGCACGAGCAGGGTGCGAGGGATGCGCTAAATGAGTGACGACGACGACAGAGTAGAGCTTGGCATCCTTGTAGGGAACACCAAGCCGGACCAGGTGACGTTTGAGTCAAAGAGGCCGGTAAGCATCGGCGAGTACGTCATCCTGCACTACGGCAGGAGCAAGGTGCTTGGGCTCGTCGAGCGATCATCAATTAGCAGCGACGCGCTTGGCACCAGCATCCGCAACTACGAAGAAGCGTCTGAAAGCAAGCAGGTCGCGGTGGAGAACCGCCGCGACAAGAGCTACAAGGGTCACGTGCGCATCCTTGGCTACCTCGAAGAGCTGAAAAAGTGCAAGGCTATAATCCCGGCGCTGCCGCCCGAGCCGGGCACTGAAGTTTACGAAGCGACGCGGCAGGACCTTGGCACCATCTTTGCGCCCTCCGGCCCGCAGTGCCCGCAGTGGATAAGGATAGGCACACTATTGCGCAACACCGAAGTGGACGCCCGAGTGAACGTCGACAAAGTTGTTTCGCGCCACTTGGCAATACTTGCTATGACTGGAATGGGCAAGAGCAACCTCGTTTCGCTTTTGGCCAAGGAGATAGCCAAGATAAACGGGACAATGGTGATTTTCGACTACCACGACGACTATTCGACTCTTGACATGGGTAGCAGCAGCAACAGTAACCCAATTGATGCCAGGATAAACCCGCGCTTTCTGACAGTGGACAAGCTGGGAGACGTCATCGAGATACAGGAAAATGCGTCGAACCAGATGCACGTGCTGCGGACTGCGTTCACAGACGATGTGAAGCAGCGCAAGGGCAACGACTTTTGGGACGCGCTAGAGAGCGGGGTGGCTGCAGCCAGGGCGGACAAGGCGTACAGAGAAGCGTCCGACAAGGTCATCGACAAGATAGATGACGCGAAGCGCAAGTTCCACAACATTTTGGACCCAGGCATGTCAGACCCGCTTGCGCTGATAAAGAATGGCAAGATAAACATCATCAACCTTGTAGAGCTGACAGAGAGGCAGGCAAACATCGCAGTGTCGTTCTACCTCGAAGAGCTGCTTGACGACCGGAAAAAGGCGACGCGCCAGAAAAAGGGCTCCAAGAAGGACGCTGCCAAGGACCCGCGGTTCCCGGCGCCCGTGCTTGTAGTAGTGGAAGAGGCTCACGTGTTTATTCCAAAGGACGAGGACACGGAAACAAAGTACTTTGCTTCCAAGGTGGCCAGGGAAGGCAGGAAATTCGGACTCGGGCTTGTCATTGTGTCGCAGAGGCCAAGGGGCATCGACGCCAACATTCTCAGCCAGATGGGATCGCTTGCAGTCATGCGCATGATCCAGCAGGACGACCAGATGCATGTCTCGGCCGCAAGCGAGTCGCTCAGCAGAGACCTTATCGACCAGCTGACGTCGCTCAACCCCGGCGAGGCGATATTTGCCGGCCAGTGGGTCAACCTGCCGACGTTTGTCAAGGTAGACGAGGTCAAGGAGCGTAAGATAGGAGGCGACCAGAAGGCAGTCGACGAATGGAAACAGCTTGCAAGCATGAAGCAGGTTGCGGCAAAAGAGTCGGCCGATTCATACGTTCCATCCGGCTATATACAGGATTAACGGTTGTGATACCACACAAAGATGCTGATCTCCCACATCTCTGACCTTCACCTCGGGTACGCGCAGTTCAACCTTGAAGAGCGCGAGGAGGACGTCTACCAAGCGTTCAACGAAGCCATAGACGTTTCCATAAGAGAGGGAGTCAGGCTTGTCATCCTTGCCGGCGACCTGTTCCACAGCCCCCGGCCGTGCGGCAAGGCGATAATTACGCTTGGCAACGCGCTGAAAAAGCTGAAGGAAAAGCAGATCCCTGCTGCATTTGTGCTGGGCGAGCACGACATCAGCCGCCTGCGCGACGTGCCCTTTGTCCACATCTTTAGCAATCTCGGGCTTGCAAAAAGGCTCAGGCCCAACGAAGCTTTTATAGTCGAAGACTGCGTCGTGCTAGGGGAAAACAAGGAGCGGCGGGGCAACATCGACGCTCTTGTCGAAAGGCTGCGAGGCGCAGAGCAGGTTGCAAGGCAGCACGGGGACAAAAAGAGGGTGCTCGTGCTCCATCAGGGCCTGACCGACTTTAACAAGTTTGCCGGCGAAATGAATGCGGCCGACCTTCCGCCCGGCTTCCACTATTATGCTCTTGGGCACTACCACGATCATCTGGAAAAAAGGTTCGATTTCCTCAGCGGGCCGCTTGCGTATCCTGGCAGCATCGATCTAACGCCGAGCGAAGGCATCAAGGAAGTTGAAAAAGGATTCATCATGGCCGATCTGTCCGGCGAAGAAGTGTCAACTCACTGGGTCCG
>DAINRX010000043.1:0-10900 GCA_036741635.1 Nitrososphaera sp. | reverse complement strand
CTGAGCTCCTGCACGACTGAAGAGAGCGCCAACACCGTCCTGTCTATCTCTTCCTTTGTGTTATGCATCCCAAGGCTGAGCCTGAGCGATCCCGTTATCTCCTCGTAGGAAAATCCCATCGCCTTTAGCACGTGCGATGGCTTTTGCTTCTTGACCGAGCACGCCGATCCTGTCGACGCGGCAACGCCGTTTTCGTCTAGCTTGATTATCAGGTCCTCGCCGTTGACCCCAAAGAATGTAAAGTGGGCGTTGTTTGGGATCCTGTCTATTCGCGAGCCGTTGAGCCGAGAATGCGGGATTTCCTGAAGCACCCGCTCGACAAGATAGTCGCGCAAGCCTGCCACATGCTGCTGGTATTCGCTCATCCTTTTGGCTGCAAGCTCGCACGCCTTGCCAAAGCCAACAATACCCGGCACGTTCTCGGTGCCAGAGCGAAGCGACATTTCCTGACCGCCGCCATGGATTATCGGCATTATGTTGAGTCCACTTCTGACATAGAGAGCGCCAACACCTTTGGGGCCGTTTATCTTGTGCGACGACATCGACATCATGTCGACGCCAAGGCTTTTGACGTTTATCGGGACCTTGCCGGTGGCCTGTACTGCATCAGTGTGAAAGAGCGCGCTTGCCCGGTGTACGATATCGGCAAGCTCTTTGATAGGCTGCACCGTGCCTACCTCATTGTTTGCATACATGATGCTTACGAGCGCGACATCATCATGCTGCGAAATAATGTCCTTGAAGTCAGACGGCCTCACAAGCCCCTCGCCTGTCACCGGCAGGTACGTGACCTGAATGCCCATCCTTTCCAGATCCTTGCACGGCTCCAGTATCGCGTCATGCTCTATGCTGCTCGTAATTATCCTGTTCTTTTTCTGGCCTTTTGTCTGCATCATTGCACCCTTGAGCGCAAGGTTGTCGGCTTCAGTGCCGCCAGAAGTGAACGTGATTTCGCGGGGCGACGCGCCCACAAGCCCGGCAACCCTCTTCCGCGCAAGCTGTATCGCCCTTGTCGTTTCCCTGCCGAACCTGTGAATTGACGACGGGTTGCCGTACTGCTGCTTCATGAACGGCAGCATCTCTGCAATCACTTCGTCGGCAACCGGCGTTGACGCCGCGCTGTCAAGGTAGATATGCTCGTTACTCATGACCATCTTCTACCATCACCAGCTTGCCGGTCCTGTAGCCGGCGGCGTCCACTGCGACGAACTTGAAGCCCAGCTCTTTCAGCTTGCCGTCAAGAAGAGCCAGCCTGTCCGCGTCAAACATCCTGGCCAGCTCGTCGTTGCCTACTTCTATCCTTGCAATGTCGCCGTGGTCCCTTACTCTGACCTGCCTGACTCCAAATATCGTCCTGACGATTATCTCTGCACTCTCGATCTTTCTCAGCTTCTCGTACGTCACTTCTGTCCCTGTGGGAATCCTTGATGCGAGGCACGCGTTCGAAGGCTTGTCGTACACTGAAAGCCCAAACTCTTTTGCTATATTTCGTATTTCTTGCTTGTTTATGCCAAGCTCCACCATTGGGCTCCTCACGCCGTTTTCCCGGAGAGCCCTTATGCCCGGCCGATAGTCAGACAGGTCGTCAATGTTTGTGCCGTCTACAATTAGCATGACACCTGCCTTTTTCGCCTCCTCTGCCAAGTGCTGGCCAAGTTCCGTCCTGCAGTGGTAGCAGCGCATGGAATCATTCTTGACAAAATCCGAGTTTTCTAGCTCGTCGTACTCTATTATTTTATGAGCAATGCCAATCTCCTTGGCTACTTGCTGGGCCGTGGCAAGCTCTTCTTCTGCAAGCGTCTTGTAATCGGCCGTTATCGCTATCGCTCCGCTGCCAAGCGCCTTTTTCGCAGCAAGCGCTACCACGGCGCTGTCGACTCCGCCGGACAGCGCCACCACAACAGCCTTGTCGCCATTTTGGGCGAACCAGCCCACTAGCCTGTCGAAACTTTCCATTTACATGCCACCTATCTTTTGCGTGACATCTGCGCTCACCAGCTCCATCGCCCTTTTGACAGAAATCTGGCACCTTGACGCAATTATCTTTACGTCTTCAAACTCGGGCTTGGCGCTTATCATCCTGCCAGCAGAGTCCTTGGCTACCTTGACGTGCACATTGAAGGTGTTGCCGCTGACGGTAACTGGCACAGTCAGAATTGCGCGGGGCAGGACAAACCTCTCTACCTCTTGCACCCTGGCGCCAAGAGTCCCTGACTCGCTGAACAGCACCTGAAGCACATTGTTTAGCTGTGCGTTTTCCGATATAATTCTAATGAGATACGCCGGCCGGCTCTTTTTTGTGGTGCCGGGTATCACGGTGACATCCTTGGTTATGTCGGTGAGCCGCTCGACCAGATTGCCAATGAGCTCGCCGGACGCGTCGTCAACGTTCGTTTCAACGACGCACACCGTATCCCTGGCCGCTTCAATGCCTGAAGCGCCAATCAGCAGCCGCACGACGTTTGCAAACCCCTTGAACTTTTTTGTGCCGGCGCCATAGCCTATCTTCTCTGGCATGATGCTGGGGTAATAGCTGACGCTTCCCTGCGCAAGATTGACCAACATGGCGGCCCCTGTAGGTGTTGTTAATTCGCCCTCTGCCTGCCCTCCAATGAGGGCGAATTGCTTTCTCTTAAAGATCTCGAGGATCGCCGCAGCAGGATTTGGTACGGTGCCGTGGGAAAATTTCAGCAGGCCGCCGCCGACGGCGACCTTGGTAGAGAATATCTTGATGCCAAATAGCCCGAGGTCCTGCAGCGCGGTCGCGCAGCCTGCAAGGTCGGCTAGTGTGTCGATGCTCGACGCCTCGTGCAGATGGACGCTGTCATAGTCCTCGCCATGGATCGCGGCCTCTGCAGAAATTATTGTCTTGAGCGATTCTAGTGCAAACACCTTGGCGCGCTGCTCTAGCCCTAGCGAGTCGCACAGGCGAGCAAGAGCGCGGTGCATTTCTGTGCCCTTGCGCTCGTGCACGCTGTCCCTGCATTCGAGCTGCAGCTGCGTGGCTGCAAAGCCGTGACAAACTGTCTTGACAAAGGCGGCTTTGGTAATCTTGCTCCCCTTCAAAAAGTCCTGGCTAGCAAAGATCGCGTCGACTACCTTGTCCTTGCTGGACCCGGCGTCCACCAAACTTGACATCAGCATGTCGCCGGCTATCCCTGCAACCTGTGAATCTATGACTGCAATCCTTGCCATATGCCCAGAACACGTAGTAGTACCTGCCGTTGCCTTATATCGCTTTATGCCTTTATCGGCGTGTCGTTCAGCTCATCAAACTCTGCCTGCAGCTCTTCCTGCGTCTCGTTGCCGTAAATGACCAGTATCCTGTCGTTTGGCTGGAGCACGTATTCCATTATCGACTCTCGTTCTGTGCCGTTTACAAAGAACCGGAGCTGATTGCCGTCAGTGCCGTCACAGAACTGGGTGCCATTGTCATCCACAAAGCAGCCGTCGTTGATGCCCATGCCGACGCTCCTGAAGAACTCGCCAACCGGAACGTTTGTCGAATGCCTGTGCAGGGTCGTCCCGTCGCCGCCTTCCACGTGTATGTACTGGTTGCGGGTCGTCCCGACTTGGTACTTTGACTGACTAAAGTCTATAGCCTCGCCGTCAAGCTTGACGGCAAAGACAGCATGCTCGTGCGCCGAGTTAAGCGCCCCAAAGTTGGAGCCTTGCTGTGGGGCGAGAACCGCCGCAGCGGTGCCTGCGGCCGCCACTGCAATGATGATGGGTATTATTATCATCATGTACTTCTTTTTCTTCTTGCGCCCTGCGGCAAAGTAACTGTCGTCCCTTTTCTTTGACAATTTTCGAGTCAATTAATACTGACGCTTAATTTAAAGCTGATCCGCGTCTAGGTGATTTGCAAACTATATAAGTAATCCGCACTTGTTGCAACTTTGCAAATGACAATAACCATAATTGGATCGGGCAAGGTCGGCGCCTCGGCCGCTCTCAACTGTGGCCTACGGGAGCTTGATAGGGACATACTGCTGCTTGACATCGTGCAGGGTCTCCCACAGGGGGAAGCTATGGACATCAACCACCAGCTATCCGAGCGGGGCTCTGACACAATAGCAAGGGGCTCAAACAACTACGAGGACATGCGGGGCTCTAACTATGTTGTTTTAGTTGCCGGCGTCGGCAGAAAGCCAGGCATGACGAGGATGGACCTGCTCAAGACAAACGCCGGCATAGTAAAGGACGTGGCGTCCAAGATCGCGTCGTATGCAAAAGACGCCATTGTTGTTGTAGTCACTAATCCACTTGACCCAATGACTTACCTTGCTCTCAAGACAATTGGCTCAAAGAAAAACAAGGTCATGGGCATGGGCGGCATGCTTGATCTGTCAAGGTTCAAGAGCCTTATACAGGACGCCACCGGCATTTCCCGCGATTCCATTTCCGCGATGGTGATAAGCGAGCACGGCGAAAACATGCTGCCGCTGACAAGATTCTCTTCGATCGGCGGCATCCCATTGCACGAGTTCATTTCAAAGGACAAGGCAAATGAAATCTTTGAGAAGACAAGAAAGGTGGCGGCAGAGGTCATTGCGCTCAAAGGCGCGACCGTGTATGCGCCTGGCAATGCTGTGGCGACAATGCTGGAATCCGCAATCAGAAACAAAAAGCTGGTAATCCCGGTGTCTGCTCTCCTAGAAGGCGAGTACGGCGTCTCTGACGTGTGCATAGGAGTGCCGGCGGTAATCGGAGCTGGCGGCGTAGAGCGCATTGTCGAGCTCAAGCTGGACAGCTTTGAGCAGGACATATTCAGCAAAGGGGTCGCAAGCGTAAAGGAAGCTGTCAAAGCTCTTCCGCTTTAAACCCTTTTATTTTGTCCCTGTTGATAGCTGGCTGACCGATATAGATGGACCTTCGCACTATCTTGGACAAGTTTGCAAGCGGCAGCCTCAGCCTCGACGAGGTAGAGAAGCAGATCTCGATCCACGCGATTGAAAAGCTTGGGAACATTGCCAAGCTGGACGTGGGCAGGGAAGTCCGGAGGGGGATGCCCGAGATCATTTTTGCCGAGAGCAAGGAATACCGCGACGTCATCAGGATAGCGCTTGCCGCCGTCAGGTGGAACGGTCAGGCTGTCGTCAGCAGGGTGCGCAAGAACGAGCTGTCCAAGGTTGCAGGCGCATTGAGGAAAAAAGGGCTGGCAGTCGAAGTCGGCAGGAACAGCACCGCGATGCTAGTTTCTGAAAAGTCGTTTAGCCGCAAGATGACTGGGGCAAAAATAGGCATAATGGCCGCAGGCACCTCCGACATTGGCGTTGCAGAGGAGGCGAGGCTCGTTGCCAAGGCAATGGGCTGCAAGGCAATGGCCAGTTATGACGTTGGCATTGCAGGCATGCACCGGCTCTTTCCCGCGCTCAAGGAAATGATGTCGCAAAACGTGGGCGCCATTGTTGTCGTGGCAGGGATGGAAGGCGCGCTGGCATCCGTGGTGGCGTCGATGGTCGACATCCCTATCGTCGGTGTCCCGACGTCTATAGGCTACGGCTTTGGCGCAAACGGCATGGCCGCTCTTGCGTCTATGCTCCAGAGCTGCACGCTCGGGCTGGCAGTCGTCAATATCGACAACGGCGTCGGGGCAGGCGCGTATGCTGCGTCGATCGCAAGAAGAATGAAGAAATAATTCGAGAATTCGAGGGGCCTTTAACGTTTATAAGTGCTTTACATTTGTTGCTTCTCTAATCGTTGAATAAGGTGGATATAGCTGTTGACTTATGTTCAGACGCTAAAGAGAATTAGATCGGATAAAACTAATTACCGCAAGAGGGCCGCGCTCCTGATAGGCAGGCACTCGTTTGTGACCGTCAAAGTCAGCGACCAGAACGTCGCGGCCCAAGTTCTAAAGCCGACACCAACCGGCGACATCGTAATTGCCTCTGCCCACAGCAGAGAGCTTGCCAAGCAGGATTGGAAGGGCGCTTTCAACAACCTGCCGGCATGCTACCTCACCGGCCTGCTCATGGGCAAAAAGACGCTTGAGAAGGGGGTAAAGAACGCCGTCCTCTATATTGGCAAGGATCATTTCACTTCAAGAGTGGCGGCATGCCTCAAGGGCATCGTCGACTCGGGCGTCACCATGCCGGTGTCTGAAGAGTCGCTTCCACCGGAGGAGAGGATTACCGGCCGGCACATCGCCAAGTACGCAAGCACCCTGAAGGAGGACCAGGAGGAATACAACTCTCGCTTTTCGGCTATCTTGAAGAACGGCTTGAAGCCCGAAGATTATCCAACTCATTTTGAAGAAGTGAGAAGCAAGATCTCTGGCGACGGCAAGGCTGCAGAGCCAAAGCCAAAGAAGGCAGAAGAAGAAGAAGAAGAAGAAGAAGAAAAGGCCGAGGCTCCTGCAACAACTGGCAAAGAAAAGAAGAAGGCGACCACCCCTGCCGCCAAAGAAGAAAAGAAGGCTCCAAAGGAAAAGAAGGAGAAGGCACCCAAGAAGGAAGCAAAGACTGAAAAGAAGGAAGCCAAAAAGTCTGCTGAGAAGAAGGGAGGCAAGAAGAAGTGAGCAGATTTGCGCCTAGTCAACAGCAGCAGGTAGAATGGAAGCCCAGAACCACGCTTGGAAGCATGGTGCTGGCAGGCAAGATAAACTCGATGGATCAGATTTACGAAAACGGCATGAGGATACAGGAGTCTGAAATTGTCAAGCACCTCCTGCCTGACGTCAAGAGCCAAGTGGTCCACGTCGGCATCGTGCAGAAGCAGACCGACGCCGGCGAGATGACGCGCTTTAACGCCCTCGTGGCAGTAGGCAACGAGGCTGGCTGGTTTGGAATCGGCAAGGGCAAGGCTTCGCAAATGAGGGTCGCCATCGACAAGGCCACCAATGCGGCTTACCTCAACGTGATACCAGTCAAGCTCGGCTGCGGAAGCTGGGAGTGCAAGTGCAACCAGTTGCATTCAGTCCCGTTCAAGGTGCGAGGCAAAGGCGGCAGCGTCACTATCGAAATTATCCCGGGCCCTAGAGGGCTTGGCATCGTAGCAGGCGAGAACATCAAGAACCTCCTCAAGCTGGCAGGCTTGAAGGATTCATGGACAAAGACCTTTGGCTCGACAAACACAATGTCGTCGACCACAAAGGCGATTTTCAACGCTCTCAGGAGCACTTATAGCGTAGGATGACACTGCATGGCGTACCTCGTAGTCAGAATCAAGGGAACAGTAAACATACCTCACTGGGCGCAGACAACGCTTGACGGTCTCAACCTCGACAAGCGCTTCCGCGCCACCATAGTGCCGGAAAGCCCCGAGTACCTCGGCATGCTGAGGCGGGTCAAAGAAGTAGTCGCATGGACAAAGGCAGACACCGGCATCGTCAAGGAGCTATTGGAAAAGAGGGGAAGAAAGACCGGCTACAAGCCGATAACAAAGTCCGACATTCCAAAGGAGTACAGGAGCATTGACGAGTTTGCAAGCGCAATAGCCGAGAACAAGGTTGCGATATCAAAGATAGAAGGGCTCAAGCCGTGGTTTGCGCTCAACCCACCAAGGGGAGGGTTCAAGAGAAAGACCAAGACTCAGTACGCGCAGGGCGGCGTCCTAGGAGAAGATGGCGAGCTTGCTGAAATGGTAAAGAGGATGCTCTAAGTGCAGCAAGACTTAATTAAGGACAAAGTGAACGAGAAATATTCCAGCAGCGCACGGAGTGAATAATGATTTATGGCTACCAGATTTAGAAAAAGCAGAAGGCAGCGCGGCAGCAGGTACTGCGGCTGGGGACAGATAGGTCAGCACAGGCAGGCCGGCAGCAGGGGCGGCATTGGCGGCGCTGGCAAGCACAAGCATTTCTGGATAAGGACAGTCATCGAGGAGCCAGACCACTTTGGTCACGATCCGTTTAACTCTTTTAACCGCAACCTTGTGCAGAGGTGGCTGAACGTTCGCGATCTGGACGCGGTCTTTGCTCGTCATGGCAAGGCTGACGAGAGCGGCAAAGTTGTCTTGGACCTGACCTCGCTGGGCTACGACAAGCTGCTGGGCGGAGGCAAGATAAATGGCGCCTACGCAATCAAGATAGCCAAGGTATCAGAAAGCGCCAAGGCAAAAATCGAGGCAGCGGGCGGCGAGGTTATAACCGAAGATGAGCACGACGCAGAGTGAAGGCGGGCTCCGGCGCTTCATAAGGAGCGCCTCTGCTTACGTCCCGCAGGTCCCAAAGCCAAAAAAGAAAATTTCGTTAACTGAGAAATTCGTCTGGACTGGCATCGCGCTTCTGGCATACCTCGTGATGGGCCAGATACCACTATACGGCGTAACCGACGACCCAAGGTTTGACTTTCTCGCTTTTGCCAGAGTAATTTTCGCGGCGCAGCAGGGAACGCTGATGGAGCTGGGCATCGGGCCCATAGTCACGGCAGGCTTGCTCATGCAGCTGCTCAAGGGCTCGGATCTCATCCGCCTGGACTTCAAGAATCCTGACGACAGGTCGCTCTTTACGTCGGCGACAAAGATAGTGACGTTGATAGTAATCGTCGCAGAGGGCGCGCTGTACGGCGCAAGTGTCTACGGCCCGTTGACCGCAGAAAATGCCCCCTACGCCATCTATGTCGTAATCGGCCAGCTCATCGGCGCAAGCGCCATAGTCATGCTGCTCGACGAGATGATCCAGAAGGGGTGGGGCGTCGGTTCCGGCCTTAGCCTGTTTATCATGGCTGGCGTAGCCCAGACCATACTGTGGAGTGTCTTTAGCCCTGTCCCGGCGGAAGACGGGCCGGTGGGCGTGTTGCCGTTCACTATCGAGTCGATAGCCGAGGGTAACGGCGCGGAGGCTATATTCAGAGGGGGCCAACTTCCAAGCCTCTTTGTGCTGGCGCTGACAATAGTGATAATCCTAATCCTCGTGTATATCGAGGGGATACACGTCGACATCCCGATAGTATCGACAAAATACAGGGGCTTTACCGCAGTCTACCCAATCAAGCTGCTCTACACTTCAGTCATTCCTGTCATACTTGCGTCCGCACTCCTTGCCAATGCCGTCTTTATAGGCCAGATGATGTGGGCCAACTACAACCCCAACAACACAAACCCCGCGTTCAACTGGATCGCGCAGTTCGACCCCCAATCGCAGGGCGGGACTGCAACCCCGACAGGCGGCATCCTGTACTACATCACTGCTCCAAGGGGCCTTGACGTGGCTGCAGCCGATCCACTGAGAGCGGTGATATACGTGATATTCATGACAGCCATTGTGACTGTCTTTTCGAGGTTGTGGGTAGAGCTTGGCGGCCTGTCCGCTCGGACAGCGGCGCGCAACCTCCTTGACGCCGACGTGCAGGTGCCTGGCTTTAGGCGCTCCGAAGGTTCTGTGGAGACGCTTCTCAATCGCTATATCCCGTCGCTGACCCTTCTCAGCGGCATGATCATAGGGCTACTCGCTGGCGTTTCCGACGTGCTCAATGTCTTTGGAACCGGAACTGGCATTCTGCTTCTGGTCAACATCATGGTAAGCTACTACCAGACGCTGGTCAAAGAGAAAGTCGACACCGATATGCCCAACCTGGCGGCTCTACTTGGCAGAAAATAAACGCGCAATAATCGTTGGCATCCCCGGCGTGGGCAAGACCACCGTCATCACCCGCGCGGCGGAGCTTCTCAACAAAAAGCGCAAGACTACTACTGTCGTCGTCTTTGGCACGGTGATGTTTGAAGAGGCGAAAAAAAGGCTGGGCCTCAAGAGCAGGGACGATATGCGCAGGATGCCAGTCGAGGACCAGAGGCGCCTGCAAGAGATGGCAGCCCAGCGCATTGCAGAGATGAAGGACGACATCGTGCTGGTCGACACCCACCTTTTTATAAATACGGACGAGGGGTACTATCCTGGACTTCCCATGAGGCTGCTCAATATCATGAAGCCGACTAACATAGTGATGGTCGCGGCAGACCCTGGCGAAATAGTCGAGCGCCGCAAGACCGACCAGACGCGCCAGCGCGACATCGCTACTGCGGAGAACATCCAGAAGGAGCTGGACATCTCGCAGGTGATGGTCGCATCGTGCTCTATTCTGACCGGCGCGCCCTTTGCGATAATCATGAACAGCGACGGCAGGGTGGACGAAGCGGCAGCAAATATAGCAAAGATACTGCTAGGTGATGAAAGATGATTATTGAAGATCTGCTCATGCAGTGGCCCTTTGCCGCGCCGCAATACACCCAGAACCCTTGGTTCCCAGACCTGGTAAGCGCAACCATCGTGGCGCTCATAATATCAGTTGCCATGAACTTTGCGTTTGCGATGCTCCGCAAAAAGACCACTGACATTGACAAGATGCACAGGGTCATGAAGGAGACTACCGAGTGGCGCAAGCAGTACACCGACGCCATAAAGAAGCAGGACAAGGCAAAGATAGACGAGCTGAAAAAGAAGCAGGCGTACGTCAACAAGATGGCCCTTGAAATGCAGCAACAGCAGATGCGCCCGATGTTCATTTACATGATACCGTCGCTCATGATATGGTTTTTACTGTTCCCAGCGATATTTGGCGGAACGGTGTCGCTGTCGCCGGTGTGGCTTCCATTTGTAACATGCACCGAACAAAATGTGCAGACTGACACCCAGTCAAGAATGCAGGATGGGGAGGTCGTGACCAACCCTGACGGGACTCCCGTGCCCGCGGGGCCGTGCAGAGTGCCCGGCGAAATCTACCTGTGGGGCTGGTTTTTAATAACCTCGTTCGCATTCAGTGGCATAATATCCAAAGTGACCAAGACAAGCATGCCGAGCCTGACGTAGATGATGGCCGCCAAGAATAATAATAATAATAATAATAATAATTTTAGCATCGTAATTTCCGGCTGGCCGGCGGTAGGCAAGACGACCGTAGCCAGCAAGCTGGCACAAGAGTTCGGCCTTGCGATGTACAATGGGGGAGACATACTTAAG
>DAINRX010000042.1:0-10930 GCA_036741635.1 Nitrososphaera sp. | reverse complement strand
ACATATGATGAGGCTTGATCAGGATCTCGAATTAGCTGCCGCGGTGCTCCACGACCCTGACTGAGCCCTCGTTTGCGCTCACTATCACCTTGTCAAATTCCAAGTCGTCTTCGCTGTCGGGGGATATCGGGACGCCAGCAAAGGGTCCCATGTCTCGTTTTCGAATAAAGCTTTAATCCCTTGGGATAGAGATCCGGAGTATATATATATGGATCAGGGTGGGCTGTCGCAGCTTGCGGGCGAGAAGTACATCAGTATAGAGACTTACCGCAAGAGCGGCCAGCCTGTCAGGACGCCTGTGTGGTTTGCAGAAAGCGGCGGCATCTTGTATGTGCGCACGTCTGACGACACAGGCAAGTACAAGAGGATCCGCAACGACTCTTCTGTGCAAGTAGCTCCATGCGACATGCGCGGCAACGTAAAGGGAGAATGGGTCAAGGCCGAAGCAAGAATAGTGTCAGATGACGAAAAAGAGAGGGCATACAAGATGCTCAAGAAAAAGTACGGCCTGATATACAAAATGAGCAGCATGTTTCTTGGCGGCAGGAACTATGTTGTCCTTGCAATAAGCGCCAAGGGAGATTAGAAGCCGGCCGACCGGCCCTACTCGCCGCCGTTGTTCTAGGCTTTCAGGCCGGAAGGGATACGACGTATGTATGATGGTCTGATCTGGCCCAGCCAGATGTGATAGAAATGAGCCCGGCTTAGAGATAAGCCGCGCTATACTCTTGTTGCTAGTAGGCATGCGGCATTATGAACAGTCAGGATTGTTGTGCAACAAGGTTCAAACGGCTGCTTTTGCAATTAGTGGGCATGTTCAGGATGTCTTGCAAGTCGTGCGGAGGGCACCTTGCGCCCATCTTGCACTGCACAGTCTGCAAGGAGCCTGTGTCGTGGGTCTGCAACAGCTGCGAGCGGATGGAAGACGCGACACATACTCATCGCTAGCTGACCTCTAGCTTTTGCCCGAGCAGCCTGTCTGAAAAAGCAAAATCATCCTTCATTAATGCGTCGGCATACATGCCTGTGGAAGAGCGAGCTGTCAAAGCACGAGCCATGCATCGGATAGACCATGTCCGGTCTGAGCCAGGCTTGCTCTATCTGGCCGTACTGCCGACCGGCCCTGTATGAATAATAAGCATGGGCTGCTCGTCGTCGATCAGGAACTGGTTGAACGTGATGTCAAAATCGCTTGCAAAGCCGGATATCCTGTGTATATCTTGTCCTTGATTTCAGATATCTCTGCTTTTGCGTTCTTTGCGTAATATACTATTTCACCTTTTTTGCTAACTCTTCAGGCATTGATCATGTGCTATCGTCTAGCATACGTATAACTTTGGCTACAGCATCAGCAGCTATCCCACAGCTCCTTTATGGCTATGTTGCGAAAGGCGACGCGTGAATCGGCGTCATGATTTTGCACTCCTATGTAGCCTTCCAGCAGCCTGCTGCCTGTAAATTCGGTCACTTTTTTCTCATTGAGAATTACGGCATACCTGTGGCCTATTGCATGTATCTCGAAGTTGTTCCAGCTGCCTGGCGGCCCTGACGCAATGCTGCCTGGAGCAGCAAAATCATAGATCGCCCCGGTCCGATGAGCGCGGTTGTTGTTGTTGCCATCCTCCGGCTCTGCATCATATATCTGGACCTCATAGCCATTGCTGACTGCAACCCATGGGTCATTGCCAAGGTCAGGAAAGCGCACGAACACTCCCGAATTATCTTCCCTTCTGGACGCCTTCCAGTCCAGCCTCAGGATAAAGTCGCGGAATCTTTTCCTCGAATACCACAAAAGCCCCATCCCGCCTTCTGAAACCATCGTGCCGTCATTGATTGTGAACCTGCCCGGCCCGCACATCTGCCAGCCATCCAGAGAAGCGCCATCAAAGAGGACTTGAAAGGCATCATCCATTTTGCATTATGGCTGCTGCTTCCAGAGCGATGGCTTGTCATCTATCTTGTTCCACCCTTCGTCCTCGGATCCGACGCGCTCAACGATAATGTCGTCAAAATATCGATCCAGAACGCTTTTCCTTTCCATGTCTAGCGGCGGAGAGCAATAATCCTCTTCAACCCAGTACGCACATCCAGCATCAATTCTTGCGTTCTCTAAGCTATACTGGAGCGCCTCTCCAAAGGGTCTCAGCCTTGATATCCTGCCAGAGTCAAGTTCCTTCTGAAGATTTTCCATGAGCTCTTTTCTTGGTCTGGCCCTAACCAGATACAGTGCCATATATACGTCCATTCACCATGCAGCGGCATAGATTAAAAAGATGACAGATGACGTGCCATGTTTTAGGTCTGTTTTGACTTTTTGCGCGCTACTTCTCTCCGCGGATCCTTCTCCGGGTACGGATCCGGCCTCGGCTCCTCGCCCAGCTGGCCGCCGGTGGCGTCGTTTAGCGCCTGGTCGCGCTTGAACGGATTTTTTCTCTCCGTGCTCATAATAAAGTAATTTGGCATCTTTGGCTAATATGGCTTTGCGCTAAAAATTCAATAAATAGAACCTTTTCTAACAAATGATATAACATGGATTTTGCCAAGCTTTGCGAAAAGGTGTTTGCTCTGAACGACGACATCAGGTACGCCGGCGTGATAGACGACACGGGGGCGCTTGTTGCGGGCGGCATGAGAAAGGGCATCGACTCGATAGTGAGCGAGACCGACGAAGAATTATTCCTGACCCAGACTGCGCTCCGTAGATCGATGCGGCAGCGCTTTGACGAGTCGATGGGCCGGGCCAGGTTCGCATACGTCGAGCGGGAGAAAATATCTATCCTGACTTTTTACATGGAAGACGACATACTGCTTGTCACGCTCGAGCCAAACGTCGATTCGCACACTGCGATGGACATCGCAGACGACACGCTGGAACTGCTGAACAGCAAGAATTAGCACCTGAGCAGGATCTTGCCTGCGTGCAGGCCCGCCTCCATCTTCTTCTGGGCTTCTCGAGCGTCCCGCAATGAAAAAACAGAGTCGATGACCGGCCGGATCTTTTTCCTGCTTATGAAATTGACAAGTTCCAGCAGTTGCGCCCTTGTCCCCAAGAGAGCACCAGTCATCGCAATCTGCTTTGTGTAAAACGTTCTCACAGGCACCGTCGCCTCGTTGCCGGACGTCATGCCGCAGACAGCCATCCTGCCGCCTTGCTTGAGCGCCGCAATGCTTGTCTGCCAGGTCGCAGCGCCGACGTGGTCTATAACGATGTCGACGCCCCTGCCATCAGTGATCTTCCTTGCTTCCCCGGCAATGTCCTGATTAGTTCTATCAATGACGTGATCGGCGCCAACTTTTTTTGCAAAGCCGCGCTTTTCGCTGCTCGATACCGTTGTTATCACTGTAGCCCCAAGGGCTTTTGCGAGCTGAATAGTCGCCATCCCGACGCCACTTGCTGCGCCGTACACGAGCACGGTCTTGCCTTTGCCAGCGCCGTTCATCTGAAGCATGTTCCACGCGGTGAGGTACGACACCGCAAAAGTTGCGGCAACCTCGTCCTTCATCGATTCCGGCAGCCTGACGGCGTTTCTTGCCGGCACTGCGGCCTGCTCTGCGTACCCGCCGTTCCAGTCGCTCATACCCCCAATGATCGCAAACTGGCTACAGAGGTTCTCCCGCCCACTCTTGCATTGCTGGCATTTGCCGCAAGAGACGCCTGGGTATACCATCACCCTTTCCCCTGCCTTAAAGCTGTGAGCTTTTCTGACAGTTCCCACGATGTCGCAGCCGCAGATGTGCGGCAGCTTTATCTTTTTTTTGCCTGCGATGCCCTGCCTCGTCCAGATGTCAAGGTGGTTGACTCCGCAATACTCTATATCAATGACAACATCGTTCTTGCCTGCAATAGGATCAGGAAAATCTTCCCGGTACTGCAGGACGTCTAGAGGTCCATGCTCAAAGAACGGCACCGCCTTCATTTCAGGTTGTGCATCGCCTTCAGGTCTTCCGCAAACTGCGCAAGCTCAGCTGGCACCGGCACGCCTATAGGGTCCTTGAGCGAGAGCGACTTGCCAGTCTCTTTTGAGATCGTCTCCTTCTTTTTGTTCCAAATGTACGAGTTAAAGTCGGTTATCTGCTTCGTGTATTTTTCCATCTCTGGATCTGCTTTTTCTTCCCGACTGCTGAACATGTCCTGCAGGTGTATGCTTTTAGTGGAATAGATCTTGGTCCACAGCTCCTCGGCGATGAAAGGCGTTATTGGCGCCACCAAGAGCAGGATAGTGGAAAAGCATCTATGGAGCGTATAGAGCGCGGATTTACGGCCCGGGTCATTGCTGTCCGTCGCGTACGCCCGGCCCTTGACCATCTCCATATAGTGGGCTGCAAAGAGGAGCCAAGTAAAGTCCCTGATGGCGTTTGCTGGCACGAAAAAGTTGTACTCGCTGTAGCCCTTCCTGCATTCCTCTGCAAGCTTGACAAGCTCGGCAAGTATCCACCTGTCCGATGCTTCTAGCTTCTCTGGCCTCTCCTCTACCACTTCAAACGACGACAGGAACCGGCCGATGTTCCACAGCTTTGAGAGGAATTTTTGTGCGCCGGCTATTCTCTGCTCGGAGCACCTAAAGTCGTAGCCAAGGTTGGCCTCGCTTGCAGACCAGAACCTGAAGGTGTCGGCGCCATACTTTTGTATTACTGGGAACGGGTCAATTACGTTGCCCTTGCTCTTGCTCATCCTTTCGCCTTTTTCGTCAACGCCGTAGCCCATTATCCAGGCTTCGTTCCACGGCATCCTGCCTGTCAATTGCACACAGCGGAGCATCGTGTAGTGGAGCCAGGTGCGTATGATGTCCTTTGCCTGCGGCCTGACAGCCGTCGGGTAAGCATAATCAAACATCTTTTGGTCCTTGCCAAATTTTGTCACGTAGAGCGGGCTGATGCTCGAGTCCATCCAGGTGTCAAACGTCCTGTCCTCGCCGGTGAATTCTGTGCTGCCGCATTTTTCGCATTTTTTAAAAGGCGGGCTGTCCTTCCACGGCCGGTAGTATTTGCCGGGTGGTGGCAGGCTGGGCGCCCTGCAGGCGTTGCAGTACCATATCGGGATCTCGGTGCCGTAGAACCTGCGCCTTGACACTGGCCAATCGATAGCAATCGAGTCAAGCCAGTTCAATAAAATCTGCCGGTGCATCTCGGGGTGAAATTTCAGCTTGAATGCCAGCTCCTTCAGCTGCGGGACAAAATCAAGCTGCTTGACGTAATAGTCGTGCAGCGATATGATCTCTATGGGCGTCTTGCTGCGCTCGCACAGAGGAGTCCTATGCATGATATTCTCTTCTTTTTCCATCAGCCCTGAATTTTTTAGATCCTCGGTAACCTTGGCCCTTGCCTGGTTTACGCGCAAGCCGGCGTACTGCCCGGCGGCCTCTGTGGTGACGCCGTTCTCGTTTAGCGCCACTATTTCCTTGAGTCCCAATTCCCTGAACAGCTGCACGTCGTTCTGGTCGCCGTAGCTGCATACCATCACGGCGCCGGAACCAAATTCAGGCTTGGCGGAATGGTGCGGCCGTATCTGCACTTCCCTGCCAAACAGCGGAAGAATAGCGTGTTTGCCCTGCAGGTTCCTGTAGCGCTCGTCTTCTGGATTGACGATGACTGCCTGGCACGCAAAAAGAAGCTCCGGCCTTGTCGAAGCGATAATGACCGTATCCCCAGTTTCCTTTATCCTAAACTTCATGTACACCAGCTTTGTCGGGATGTCGTCGTAGATTATCTCAGCGTCTGCAATGGTAGTGCCGCAGTCGGGGCAGTAGTTGTTGGGCCTGTTCGCTAAATAGACAAGCCCGCGCTTCCACAGCTCGATAAAGGTGCTCTGCGTCAGCGCCCGGTATTCGTCCGAGTCGGTCCTGTAGTATTCTCTGAAATTGCCAGACAGGCCCATGCTCTTCATTATCTGGATCATCTCTGCTTCGAGGTCGTCAAGCGCGCCCTTGCAGAGGTCAAGGAACTTTTGCCTGTCCATCTGGCGCATTCTAACTTTGTATTTTTTCTCGGTGTAGATCTCGACTGGCAGGCCGTTCCTGTCGATGCCGATGGGAAAGAGCACGTTCTTGCCGTTCATTCTGGCAGTCCGCGCAATCATGTCAATCTGGGCATAGTGCGCGGCAGCGCCGATGTGCCAAGGGCGCCCCGAAGGGTACGGGGGCGGCGTGTCTATCACAAACGCCGGCCTGCTCCTGTCTATCGCAAACCTGTAGACATCTTCTTCTTCCCACTTTTTGAGGATGGTCTTCTCTAACTCTGGGTTCCACGACGTTGACTGGATTTTTGGCTCCATTGCTCTCTCTCTGCGTTCGCCCTGTGTCTGGCAGTCTACCGTTATTAACGTTAACGTAACACGCTACTTACTTAGTCCTGCCGGCGCCAAACATAGAAAGCACGCTTGAGACCATCATCCCGAGAGTATAGGAGGAGCCGTATTCCTGAAATGCCGGGATAAAGTGGGCAGTCAGCAGAGCTCCTAGAGCCACAAGTGAACCATACTCGGCTACCTTTTTCAAAAGCGTCATTTCCCTGTTGAAAGGCGCCAGAAGCATGCCAAGCACCCATATGCCAAAGAGCCAGATCATGACCTTGCCGGCAATCATTTCAGGAGCAGAGAATGCCACTCCAAAATACATAGCAGTCATGATAAAATCCGCCTTCATCATCCTGGCAAATATCGGGTCAAACGACTTGAGTCTGACGACGTAGTTGCCAAAGAGGGCGCCCATCACCGCCACTGCCGCTGTGCTGGCGCCGACATAGAAGATGTTGCTGGTAGTTCCACATTGCATGAAAAGGACGTCTGGCTCGATGCTCCCGCAAAAGACGTAGCTTGAGACTATCGCCATCAAGAATACTTTTACAATAACGCTTGCGGTTAGAAGAAGTGCCTTGTGCTGTACTTCTACATGTTCATACTTCAAGCGAAGGTTTCCTGTGGACCTGCGGCGCCATACTTCACGATAGCCTCAGTACGTAATTAAAGTTTGGGAACCCTCAAAACTGCCTCCTTCCGCACGGCAGAAGATATTAATAATAACGTCCACGCACCCCTTTTTGTGAAGTTCGTGGACTGGTTCCCGTATTACCAGGGAATCCGTGCAGAATTTGGGTACAGCACCGAGAAGGACCAGGAGGCCGCAAGGATGCTTTCTGAGATGATAAAGAAAAAGGCCCTCGACCCGAAGGTCCTGCAGAGAAAGATCAAGGGCAAGAGGGTCATCGTCGTCGGGGCCGGCACAAGCCTTGAAGACGAAGGCGCGCTCAAGTACATCAAGAAGAACAAAAAGTTTGTGAAGATAGCGGCAGATGGCGCGGTCCAGTTCCTGATAGAGAACAAGGTCAGGCCCGACATCGTTGTGACGGACCTTGACGGCAATCCCGCGTTTTTGCAAAAGGCAGAGAAAATGGGTGCAACTATGCTGGTGCACGCCCACGGCGACAACACAGGCATGCTGAAAAAACTTGTTCCGAAATTCAAAAAGCTCGTCGGCACGACGCAGGTGATGCCGGTTGAAAACGTCTATAACTTTGGCGGATTTACTGACGGCGACAGGTGCGTATTTCTGGCAGAAGAGTTCGGCGCCAAGAAAATAGTCCTCGTCGGCATGGACTTTGGCAATGCCATCGGCAAGTACTCGAAGGAAAAGGTCAAGGACCCTGAGCTAAAGAAGCAAAAGATGCAGGCCGGTAAGCGCCTGCTTGAAATGCTTGCCAAGCAGTCCCGCTCGCAGCTTGCAGACACGGCCAAGAGACCCATCAAGGGGTTTGTGCCTGCCAAATAATAATAACTAGGCATGCCGTTTGGGCGCAGGCAGGGCATGGGCATACTCGGCATGGCATTTGCCGTGCTGGGGGGCGTTGCGTGGTTCTTTGGGCAGTACATTCCGGCCGCAATCTTATGGGGCATTTCGGTGATGGTGCTTCTCAGGCTCAACAAGAAGAGCGGCGGCAGGCGGCGGTAAAAGCTATTATATCTTTCATGTTTTAGAGGGCTTGCTATAATAATATGTCAGGTTACTCCGAGGACGATATCAGGCGCGCCGCCGACATACGCGAGTGGCTCGTCAAGCAGATAGCGGACAAGCAGGAAGAGGTCGAAAGGTTGCGCACCACGCTTGCCATAATCGACAGCCTGCTCAAGCAGGGCAGCTTCAAGGCCGCAGCCAGCCTAGGATCTTTTGCAGAAGCCGGATCGACAGCGGCTACGGCGCAGGTACAGCAGCAAGCCCGCCAGGCAGCAACGCCGCCAGCGGCGGCAGCAAGACAGCAGCAGGCTGCTGCGCCGACCCTGAAAACATCCGATAGTGATGTCAGGCCGCTCAAGCGAGCCAAGGACGAGTTCCTGCTTGCAAACGCCGAGGTGTCTTCAGGCGCAGTCATCATTGTCCCGGCGCCGGGCGTCAGCCTCAGCGTCAACACGCCCCCATTCCGCTCGTTCTTTTTGAACAGGATTCTGGAGGGCATGAAGGGCAAGGACACCGAGAAGGTACGGCAGGGCGCATTGAGGGAGCAGGAGGCGCTCAATTACAAGGTTGAAGAAGATAACAACGGCCAGATAAAGCGTATTGTGATAAACAACTACCGCGACAAGGATCGCCTTCAGGAGATATTCAACACTTCTGCGTGGGTGTTCACGAGGATGCTTGAAAAGAGCGGCTGATGATAAAAGGATGGACAAGATAGTCGTTCTGGACTTTGGCTCCCAGTACAGCCACCTCATTTGCAGGCGAATCCGCGAGGCAAATGTGTACTGCGAGCTTCTCCCGTACAACACGCCGGCCAAGGTTATCAAGGAAATCGCCCCAAAAGGGATAATATTTTCTGGAGGGCCGGCGAGCGTCTACGCCAAGGATGCCCCCAAGCCTGATGGCGAAATATTCAAGATGGGCAGACCCATCCTCGGGATCTGCTACGGCCACCAGGTGCTGGTCGACAATTTTGGCGGCAGGGTAAAGAGGGCAAACAGCAGAGAGTACGGCCGCGCAGGGCTTGTCATCGATGATAAATCAGACCTGTTCAAGAGCCTGGGCACGAGCATCAAATGCTGGATGAGCCACGGCGACGCAGCCGAAAAGGTGCCCGAGGGCTTCAGGGTTCTTGCGCACACCGAAAACTCGTCCTCGGCGGCTATTGGCAACAAGGACAAAAAGTTGTACGGAATCCAGTTCCATCCAGAGGTCGTCCACACTGAAAGGGGCACGCAAATCCTGAAGAACTTTGCGCAGGAGATCAGCGGCGCAAAACCAGAGTGGGACATGACAAGCTTTATCGAAACAACGGTCAAGGACATACGCAAGCAGGTCGACAAGGAGAAGGTGCTGGCCGCTGTCAGCGGCGGCATCGACTCGACCACTGTCGCCGCGCTGATGCACAAGGCGATAGGCGACAACCTCCGGTGCGTTTTTATCAACCACGGGCTCTTGCGGCAGGACGAGGAGAACGAAGTCGTCAGGCTTTTCAAGGATCATTTAGGAATCGACCTCATTTACGTAAATGCTGAGAAGCAGTTTCTTGGCAAGCTCAAGGGTGTGACAGACCCGGAGAAAAAGCGCAAGATAATAGGCGAAGAGTTTGCCAACTGCTTTGTCGACGTCGTGAAAAAGAGCGGCCCGTTCCAGTGGCTCGCTCAGGGTACGCTCTACCCTGACGTAATAGAGAGCGGCGTTTCAAAGGGGCCGGCGGCCGTTATCAAGATGCACCACAATGTGGGCGGCCTGCCAAAGTGGCTCAACCTGAAGGTCATCGAGCCTTTACGATATCTGTACAAGGACGAAGTGAGGAAGGCGGCGAGGCTTCTTGGAGTGCCTGACGAGCTGCTCAAGAGGCACCCGTTCCCCGGACCCGGCCTTGCGGTGAGGATAATCGGCGAAGTCACGCCTGAAAAGACCCGCATCTGCAAGCACGCAAGCAAGATAGTTGAAGACGAGCTAAAGGCGGCTGGCTGGTACGACAAGGTGTGGCAGGCTTATGCCGCCGTTGGCGACGACAGGGCTGTCGGGGTGCTGGGCGACGAGCGGGTCTACGGCCACATCGTGATGGTAAGGGTGGTTGAATCAGTTGATGCGATGACGGCAGACTGGTCGCGCCTTCCCTACGAGCTCCTGGAGAGGATAAGCAACAGGATAACAAACGAAGTAGAAGGGGCGACATGGGTCACGTATGCAGTGTCAAGCAAGCCGCCAGCGACGATAGAACCCCAGTAAAAATAGTATTCTCCCCGTTTGCGCGTGAAAACCTGCCGCTTTTTTGCTGCTCACGGTAAGAATACTGACTGTGACGGCTTTGTCTTCCTGGATGACCTGCCTGCGGCTCAAAAACCTACAGAAAGAGTGAACCAAAAAGTTGAGCGACTTCAGGCATTTTCAAGGTTATTACTCGATACTTGACAGCCTGCAAATCCTCGTTTCACGCTCAGAAAGGGGGATTTCTGTTCATAGACAAGAGCTGAGAACCAACGTTATCTTACAACCATAACAGGGCACCTAGCATGATGCATGACCTTGAGAGAAACACTGCCAAGGAGTAGTTCCTTAAAAGGACTGAGTCCTCTGCTCCCCATGATGATAAGATCATAATCATTTCTATTTGCAGTATCAATAATTACTTGAGCATGATCTCCTAGTTCCAGTAATGTTCGTACTTTCACATTACTTCGTATAGCCTCACTTTTACATTGTTCCAATAGTTGCCTGCCCCTTTCTTTCAGCTCTTCAATCAGGTCAAATGTTGTAGCACTATCACCACCATATGTGGAATCAAGCACAACATGGATTACATCTAGTTCTGAATTGCATATTTGTGCTAAAGATACAGACTTTTCAAATGCCTTTTTTGCAGACTCGGAACCATCTACTGCAACCAGAATTCTTGGGAACAATAAATGATTAGGCGATTGTTGCTAATATTGTTGGCGGCCGCTAAAATATCTTTCCAACAAATCATAACGCAC
>DAINRX010000041.1:8815-11073 GCA_036741635.1 Nitrososphaera sp. | reverse complement strand
TCGCAGATCGTCAGGCCGCTGAATATCTCGACCATCGCTGCTATCGTGGTTTCTTTGTCAGATCTGTTGTCATCTGATTCTTCGTCTCTAAGTGCTTCTTTCTCAAATGTGGTCGGCTCGCTATCGCCGCCGTGGTATTGGTCATCAGCATTCTGAGCGTATATATTGCCACACCCGTGAAGGCAGTCGATATAACAACCAGAGCTGATAAGAGCGACAGCAATGTCAATTTTGTTTTGCGCTCTGAAGAATCCTACTCGTACAGCGTGCCATGAAAAGAGATTTAACGACTTGTCAAATTTCATGAGTAACATCTCTTCGAAAACAAGTTACCTAACACGATCTGAAAATATGATTACACAAATGCATCTTTCGAAATCAAGATATAATCGCTCGTAGCAGGTAGCTGAGGTAAAAAATGGTTGATGACGACGTATCATCTGCTGCTTCCAATAACAATAATAATTCTGCCGCCATCCCTTTTCCCACCCTGACGATTTTGTATCTGCCGGCAGAAGCTTCTATGGTGGTTGACGAGGTAAGCCAGAAATACTCCAACATCACTATCGAAGAGTGCATCGGATTTTTCCACGGGGCGCAACGTCAGTACAAAAAGGTTACCATCTGGAGCCAGGGCATAGACAGCCTGTGGCTCAACGCCATTATTGCAAGGACAAAAGAGCTTGCCAGCGTCGAGTTTGTGACGCTCGTGTCCGGCGGCATGATGTACGTCTTATAGGCGCCACAATAACTCTCTGCATCCTTTGCAGAATTATGAAAATATCATAATAAGATTACCTCTCTAGACGAGAGGGTTCCCATGATTGAGAGAGGAGGGGGAGAGCAGGTCGCTGGTATGCATGAGGGAACAGGGTCCCTTGCGCCGTAGTTCACAGTATGTACATAAGAGTCAAGCCCTGCAATTACAATTGCCTGCTCCCCAATAGCAAAATTGCCAATCGTCGAATATTTGCCTTTAGAAAAAATCATCCATGATATTTAGTCAAGAAACCCTGTCAGCATTGTCTGCGTCCTGTAATTTCAAATACCGCCTGTGCCATTATAACTACTACATGGAAGAAGGAGAAAAAGGCGAGGAAAAGCTAAAGCGCTGCCCCATATGTGGCTGCACTGAGCACAGGCTGATTGGCTGCGGCAGGCACTGGGCCAAGCACAAGGCACGGCCGGACGGCAGGTGCGAGCAGCGTCACTTCAACTCGTAGAGCGCAACTGAAAGCTTGAACGCAAGCCTGTCGTCTGTCGCTGACGCTATCGGGACGACGTATTTCTGGATCTCCTCCTTGTACCTGGCTGCCCGGAAAGCTTGGCCCTTCATGGCCCGCACGCTGTCCAGCCTGTCTGCAAGCTTGACGTACCTGACATCCTTGGGCGCCTTTGCGATGTCGCTATAGTATTTTTCAAGTGCTTCTTCCGACCTGGTTTTTGGCTCTGCGGCGGCGAGAACTATAGAACGGATCCTGTCGCCGTACTCCTGCAGAGCTTGCCCGGTCACCGGCGCGTTGTGCAAAAGCGCGGCCGAGGCAAGCTCGGCGTCGCGCATTTGCAGCTCCTCGACGAGAATGAGCGCAACCCTCAGCTGGTGGTTGATGTATGGCTCGCTCTTGTTGTAAAGCTGGCCCCTGTAGGTCCGGGTGGCAAGAGCAAAAGCCTTTGTAAGCTTTACCACGTCGTCCGTGCTGCTGTCAAATGGCTTGAGCAGCCTGGCAAAGCCGATCTTTGGAAAATCAGAACTACTGTCCATCATAGCTGCTAGTCCTAGCCCTGACCCCCTAAATGTAACTTTGCATAGGCTCTACTGTTGTTGTTCTTCTTCTTATTCAAAGCTGATTATCGGGGTGTCCTGGAACAGAGCGCCGGCCTCTGCTTCTTCTTCAAATCTGATGATCAGCATGCCGGTTTAGAGCATTATTGTCGTCGAGATATCCTCAAATATAGCGGTGCCATTAGAGGCAACATCTGTCCTGCCTCCAAGCACAGCGATGTTGTTTATCTGCTGTACCGTATTTGCCCGCAGATTGTCTATTCTGTATTCGGTAGCATTATTGCTGTCGCTACTGTCAGCCAGAGGCATCATGGTAAAGGTTGCAGAAAAGCTTGTCGAGCTGGCTGTTGAATTGAGTGACCAGTCGCCAAAGAGCACGGATTCTACATCGCCATTTGTGAGGTTGACCTGCGAGCCGGCGATTTTGCCGGAAAGTTCCATATCCCCTATCCCGATGCTATCATCTGTGCTGCTT
>DAINRX010000041.1:0-8715 GCA_036741635.1 Nitrososphaera sp. | reverse complement strand
GATTTTGCCGGAAAGTTCCATATCCCCTATCCCGATGCTATCATCTGTGCTGCTTGCCGTTCTGCTTGAAGTGGTTACATTACTATTGCTGCTGCTGCTGCTGCTGCTGCTGGACGTGGTTATTGCTGCTGAATAGTGGATGAGGAGGAGGAAGAAGGGGTTGATGACTTGGAGGACAATTCAACGTCATCATCGTCCGGAGAAGGGAACAGCACGTTAATAGCGGTGTTACAGGAGGTGTCGTCATCATCATTATCATCATTCATAGAAGAGATGATGCAAGAACATACAACGACGACAATGATGATAATAGTAGCAGCAGTAATGACAACAACAGCACGAGCGACAACGACAATGACAATAACAACGACAGCAGCTTCAGCTCTGCATCAACGAAACAAGAAGAAGATAATGACAATAATATAGAAGATGATGATAGCAGCAATGAAAATGAGGAAGAAGCCGATCTTGGTTCCTATGAAAGCTCTGCCCTGGTCGAGGAGGAAGGCAGCGGTGACAGCTCTGAATCGAGCGGCGATGACAACGAAGTGGCTGAGGAGAGTAGCGAACCAGAACCACCAGAAGACACTAGCGATGAATCACTGATTCGACAACAACAGAAGAAAGCGGCGATGCCGATAGTAGCAGTAAGGCAAAGATTCTCGCGACGATTATTATAGAACTTTATTCTGCCATTTTCTAGGCTGAGGGGGTCAAAAATTATTAACGATAATGATAGTCCAAAAATGGAGGGAGCCTCTACATTGTTGATGGACGCCTTTGCACGGGCATATTCCGTCCGGGCAGGTGCAGGGGCTCTTTTGCTGTTACATCGACGACATGTTGCTGTCGTCTCTCATAGAGGAGAACCCATTGTTGTCATAGCCAGTTCCCGTTAGCTCTGACGACGGCTCCATCGTCGTTTCCTGCGGCTCTGACGCAAACGTCGTCACTTCCGGAGTGGTGTCTGGCACTGTTGCAGGAGGAGCCGGCTCTACGCGGGAGACTCGGGGCTTTGCCGCGGTCCTTTTCTTTGCGGAGGCCTTTTTCTTCGGGGCGCTCTTGCGCGCCTTGGCCTTTGAGGCCCTTCTTGCGGCCTTCTTTTTGCCCTTTGATTGCTTGGCTAGCTTTCCTTTCTTTCCCTTGCTTTTGGCTTTGGCTTTTGCCATATTGATAGCATTAGCTAAGCACTTGTTCTTAAGCTTGTTCTTTTTTTTGATGTGACAGGTTTCTACAACCATGCCAATGACCAATATCGCTAGCGATTTTCATACATATTGAGAGAAGGCAAATTCTGTCGACAACTAGGGCGATATTGTCGAATAGATATAGCTTCTATACAAAGAGACTAGAGCATTCTATTTCGCTGCTCCTGCAATAATCATGTCAATAGAAGTATTTGCAATCTCATTTAAACAAAATTCAATCTTTGTATCTGTATTGCTAGTCATCAATGGAATCATACTTACTGTAGAGACGGAATAATAATAGCTAGTTACAATTACCCCATTGCAGGGTATTTTGCAAGTCAGGCTGCCGGTTTTATTCTCGCTCTAGTCGTACTTGCATTTGGAATAGTAAAGGGCATAATGACAATTAGGAGAACAAAAGCAATAGCTTTTTCTAGCAAATGAGATCATTAGCACGGACTCATCCAGTAGCAGCTATCTTTCTTTGCCATTGGCTAGCCAGCCAGCCAGCCAGTTGAAACCCTATACCACCTTCATATGTTGTGAATTCCCTACTGCCAGTTTGTTGGAAAAAGACATAATAGTTGATTCAACGCACAATTGTTTGACTTTCTTTGACTGATAGCAAGGGCTACTATGCAATTCTGGGCGTTTCAGAAAAGGCAAGCTATCCTGAGATCAAGCGGACCTACAGAAGGCTTGCGCGCAAGTACCACCCCGACAGGAACAGCTCAGCCTTTGCTGAAGACATGATAAAAAAGATCAACTCTGCGTTTGAAGTGCTATCTGACGAAACAAAGAGGGCGCAGTACGACAGGATGGAGTTTGACAGTGCGCCAGCTCCCGAGTCTGCGCCGCAGCCAGAGCCCCACTATACAGTAAGCACTACTGCAGATACAGCAGCAACCGTGGAGCAAAAGCAGGAAACCGTGTTTGCCGACTTTTACAACGGGCCGCATTTTCTTGACACGCCAAAGGGCAGGTTCCATATCATCGTCGAGCCGACGCTTTGCATGGCGTTTGGCAGCTGCGAGACCCTTGCGCCCAAGGTTTTTGTAGTTGAAAAGCACAAGAGGGTGAACCCAAAGGCAAGGGTCGAGTGCGAGACCTGCGCAGAGTACGACAGAATATATGCCGCTGCAGCGACATGCCCCACCAAGGCCATTAAGATTGTCGACCGCTTTACCGGCGAGCAGCTCTACCCCTAGTCAAGCAGCAGTTGTTGTTGTTATTTTGCTGCTTGTGACGGAGGAATCTTGAATATTTCTATCCAGTTTCCATCAGGATCTTTTACATGTGCAACCCATCCTTCGGTGAGGGAAGGATCGATTGGCTTAGGCTCTGCGCCTTTTTCCAGCAGCTTTTTGTACGTTTCTTCAATGTTGTCAACTGCAAACCTGATGTGATCCAGTCCTTCGCCTGCTACATGTGGAACGTCAAAGTGCGAGCCTTTGGGATACCAGTTTAGCTCCAAGTGCTGTCCTGACTTTTCGTCTTTCAATTTCACCCATATTCCCGCTTCATACTTTGTAAAATCGCCCTTTCCTACCTCTTTTAAACCCAAAAGCTCAGTGTAAAACTTTAACGACCTCTCAAGGTTTGTTACCCTAATTCCGACGTATTCAAGGTGCATATGTGGCTCGGTCAAATCGTCAGAGTGTTCTGCCCGCTAAAAATTTTTTGTGGTCATCAATATCATCATCATCCTCCTCCTCCTTCTTTCTTAGCCCATCTAGTAGCAAAAACGTAGCATAGCATTAACCAACAATAATAATTATTTAAATTTAAATTGCTGTGAGACTGTGCGTTATCCATGAAGCTTTTCTGTGTTGGGTGCGGCCCCGGCGACCCCGAGCTCCTTACAGTGCGGGCTGTCAACCTGATCAAAAACGCTGAAGTGATATTTGCGCCCACTGCGAGAGAGGGCAAACCCAGCATTGCGCTTTCAGTTGTCGAGCAGTACATCGACAGGCCGACAAAAACGGTCAGCCTCGTGTTCCCGATGGTTAAGGATAGGGAATCGCTCAGGGACTACTGGAAGCGCAACGCAGACGAGATCGCCGGCGCGGTCAGATCAGGCAAGAAGGTCGTTTACCTTACAGTTGGCGACCCGGCGCTCTACAGCACTTGGATTTACATCCACCGCGAGCTGAAAAAGAGCCACAGGGACATCGAGGTGGAAATAGTGCCCGGCGTCGCGTCGATGTTTGCGATAGCGGCCAGGGCAAAGATAAGCCTTGCAGAAGGCGATGAGACAGTGGCGGTAGTGCCGGCATGCTACAACATGGAAAGGGTAAAGAAGACAGCAAATGCATGCGACACCGTGATATTTCTGAAGGACGGCCGCTACTTTGACAGCGTGATTGAAATGCTCGCGCAGGCGGGTTTCCCGGACAACGCGAACATTGCGATAGCGCAGGACGTTTCAGAGGAAGGCGAGATACTTGAAATGAAGAGGCTGTCGGAGCTACGCGGCAAAAAAGGCCCGACAGAAAAATACTTCTCAATAATGGTGGCAAAGAAAAATGCCGGCAGAGAGTAAAAAAACCATCTATTTCGTTGGCTCCGGGCCGGGCGACCCCGAGCTTATCACTCTCAAAGCCAAGAGGCTGGTCGAGGAGGCTGATGTCGTCATCTATTCTGGATCACTGCTCAACCCAAAAATCTTACAGTACGCCAAAAAAGGCGCGCAGCTCTACGACGCCGCAGTTATCGACAGGGAAAAGATATACCAGATACTGCGCGACTCGGCGCTGGAGGGCAAGCTTGCCATCAGGTTCCATGACGGCGACCCGGCGCTCTTTAGCGCGATAAGGGAGCAGATAGACAAGCTAGAGGCCGACGGCATACGCTGCAAGGTGGTCCCCGGCATCACGGCGATACTTGGTGCCGCGTCTGACCTGAACCTAGAATTGACGCTCCCGGGCGTCACGCAGACCCTGATAATAACGAGGGCGGAGCTCCGAACGCCTGTGCCTCCGAGGGAATCGATAGCCGAGCTTGCCCGCCATGGCGCCACGATGGCGTTCTACCTGAGCGTTCACCTGATAGGCGACGTGATCAAAGAATTGTTGAAAGGCGGCGTCTATACCGAAAAGACGCCGGCGGCGGTGGTCTACCGCGCCACATGGGACGACGAGAAGGTAATCAAGGGGACGCTTGGCGACATCGCGAAAAAGACAAAGGATGCCAGAATAATCAAGACTGCACTGATAATCGTCGGCGACGTGATTGCGCCTGCAAAATACGAGTACTCCAAGGTGTACGACGCAGACTTTACGCACGGCTATAGGAAAGCAGAAAAGCGCAAACAGTGATCTATATTCAGATCAGGTGGAGGCGCGCCGGCTACATGAAAGCTAGAATCCCCGGTGGAGCTATCTTAATAGCTGCTGGCGGCCATGCCAAGCTCCCAATATGATACCCATGAATAGCGCTGACCGCAGCACAACCAAGATGGCACTGGAGCGTTCGCTTGATGTCCTAGGCGGCCCGGCAAAGAAACCGTCCTTCACTACTTGTCTGAAAAATACAGCATCTCCATGCAAATCGACGACAAGAGCTCTTTAACAATTGAGGAAATAAAAGTCGCGCTGGAATCGATGATGGGCCAGGCCGCGATGTACATCTTGAGCCAGATGCAGGAAGAGCTAAAGAAGCTCGAAGCGAGCTAAAAAAAGAGAAGAGTAGGGTTTTATGGTCTTTTTGCCCACACATTCACTACTGTCGTGCTGATCGCCGCGCCTGCGAAGCCGCTGACCATGGCAAAAGCGATGCTCTTGTCCACTGCTATCTGCGGCAGGATTATCGCAAGTGCGTCTGTGACTGCGGGCGTAGCAAGGAACGCTAGGAACCCTATTGCAAAACCTATCGCTCCAAATATTGCCAGAACTCCTGTTCTAGACACCATTTTTCTTGCTCACTACTACTGCTGGTGGCTTTCAGAGTCAGATATCCTGAGGCTGCCAGTCGGGATTGAAGGGAACTTGTCGTTCACCCTCTGCTCCGCCACGGCAGAAGCCTCCATCATTATCTGGTCTATGTCGCCTCCCGAGCCGGTGTTGACTTCGATGCCAAGCCCGTTGCTCTGCAGTGATTCCATCATGATGCCGTTAAGCAGCGTCTGCATGCTGTTTATCTCGATGTCTACGCCCGGCACGAACCTGCCAAGGCTCGGCTTGAGGCTCTTTATCGACGTTATTGCCGGACCCAGTGCGACCATCGCGTCTCCAAGCTCGTGTATCGTCGACAGCCGCATCGACACCTGCTCCAGTGCCATCTTTGCCTGGCTCAGCGTGCGTGAGATCTTGCGCACCTCTGCCAGCTCGTTGGAAAGCACCTTGGTCGTGTCGGCGTCGTGCCTCTGCATGGCGTCGACTACCCTCCTGAAGAGAGATGCGTCGCGCTCGTTCAGCTTTGTGATCATGGTGTCTAACTTTGATGTCTGCAATTGCAGCTTGTTAACGGCAGTCTCGATTCTTGGCTTTAGCGGACCCTGAGGTCTCAGCGACTCCTTGACCTTTTCGCTGGCACTCGATCGGTTCTGGTTACTCCAGTTCTTGTCAAAACCGGTCATGAACTTGGCTGGGCTGGATTGGCTATTAATTTCGGGTGTCCAATCCAGCTAACTACAGGGTTAACAAATGAGCTGTGTTGTCGACAATGGGCTTATCTCAACGGCACTCTAAAGAGCTCCTTCTGACTCACCGAGGCCCACGCGCCCATACCTCTCGCTCCTCCTCCGCCGTCGCTGTTGCCGCCCGCGCTGGTGATCTGGCTCACGACAATCTCACTTGGAGCCATTGGAGGCCAGAGCATCGCGACGTACTCGCCCGCCTCGCCGGCCCTGTCAAGGGAAGCCGGCTGCATGTTCTCTCGCTTGAATTTATTGGCGGCAAGCCTGTCCTTCACTGCCTCGATCAGGTTTCGCTGACCGTGCACTATGAGGTAGACCTTTTTGCTGTTATCAACTGGCATGCAGGCATGTTGAGGAGAATAAGACTATAAATGTGTTGATGGCTTATTCGCCCCAAGCCTTTGATAGTCGCTGACTCGTACATGGCAATGGTCCTGCCAGACGACATCTCGCAGCGAATAGCTGAGTTTATCGCCGGCCGGCGCAGCTTTCCCTTCATCGAGTGCGACGAGCTTGTCTGCATGATGTACCTCTACGGCAAGGATGGCAGGGTCAGCGACAAAGAAGTGGAAGAGGTACGCAACCTCGCCCAGCACACCGCCGCGCAGGTGGGCCAAGACATTGACATCTACGTCAACAGCTCTGCGGGCAAGCTCGACCCGGAATACATACGAAGCAAGTACACCAACAGGCAGCTGCAGCTGGCGGTGGAGAAAAAGGATGCCGGCAGCGGCGAGCGCATTGCAGGCGACCCGGCGGTGATATCGGACTGCTTTGCGCAGCACGTCGCGTACTACAGACAGGACTACTTTTTCGAACTGTACGGTCCGCTCAAGGATGCCGAGCTGACGTCAGACATTCGCCCCGTGCTGTCAGGCAGGATGGTGATGACCTGCTACAACAGGAAGGACGCCGGCGACACCGGCATGAAGCACTCGCTCATTCCTGTTTACGTGTGGTTCAGGGATCAGACCGGCGCAAAGCCGTGATAGTACGGGATCTGCGAGAGCTCTTCCTGCGGCATCTGCACTATCGATATCAGGTGTCCGTCAGGGTCCTGAATTATTGCGTGCTTGCCAAATGATTCCTCTCTGGGCTTTTTGTAGAATTTCACCTTTTTCTTTTTTAGGCCGTTGACCACGTCATCAAAGTCGCTCACGTTAAAGCCTACAAGCATGCTGTTGTTCCTCTTGATCCTCTTTTTCTTTGAAGGGTGGAGCGCGAGAACCGTGCCGCGCTTTGAGAACTCGGTCCAGTCCTTTGACTGCTCCTTGAGTTCCATCCCAAGAACGTCGCGGTAGAATCTGGTAGACCTTTTCATGTCAGAGACAAGGAGTATGACCGCGCCTATTCGGTTGAACATGTTGCACATAATTATCGAGAGCCAGAGATATAAAGTTGCAAACGACCCTCCGACGTAGCATTATATACCACACACGATTTGAGAAGGTCAGGTTGCAGGCCGCGCCAGTAGTCAGGTTCTCAGAGTTTCTCGGCATTGGGTACTTTGGCGACGAGAGGCAGCACGTCATAGCCCCGATCTTTGACTTTCGCCGCAACGCCGAGGCTGCGTGGGCAAGGGTAACAGAGAGCCAGCAGCAACAGGTCCCGACGTTCCACGCAGTCTTTGTGGAGCACCCAGCCAAGTACGAGTTCATCGCCTATCCGCTGGAACTAAGGCCCGACCAGATCAACTATGCGCTTTACCGGTCGTTTTCCAGCCTGAACAGCCTGCGCAAGTTCAGGAGCGGCTACGGCGGCAGGACATATATCAAGTTCGGCTGGCATGATTTGACGAAACCACAAAAGTTTGACGTGCTTGTACAGTATGCGGCGGTCGATTCAGTAGAATTTGCAAGGATAGACGAGGTCAGGCCTGACACGCTTGTTGACCAGATAAGGAAGAATCAATGATGAGCGTGCTTTAGCATCCTGCGGCGGCAGTATTCGCAGTTTGAATCCGGGCGGCAATCAATTACAACGTGGTACCTAAAGTGGACTTTCATTGAAACAATCTCTTTAATCGCGCGTCCAGCTGATGCCAGCATATGTTCTTCTTTTGTCTCCTGACCTTCTAGGGTCCGGTTGGGAGCCTGTCCGAACCGGGGTGTGCGTACAATGCCGGCCGGGCAGGCGGGTGACTGATGACTTGTGTCCTCATGTAGATGCCACGCCAGACCTCCCTAGAAATTAGGCGCTCCTAATTAGGCTAGCCTAATATTTAAACGCTGTGAGACACGGTACTGTAGCGTTCGCGTCGGCTAATGCCTTTTTTGCAAAGGCTGTAACAAATCATCGGCTAGATCGGTTCTGTTCCATCTTCGATTGTTCCGACAGGGTTATTCGAAATGGCTACATATTATTCTGATTTTGATCCTTTCCCATCATTCCAAAGTTTCCTTATAAGGTTAATTTTCCAGTGAACCCGAAGGACGATGCCTGCCCATGTCACACCTACACCTACTCCTGCTATGAGACATACCAGCAGAAAAACAAATCCCGGAGGATTGTTTTTCACATTCCCGAATTGAGAGAGAGACTTGCGAATATCAAGCCAAGACCGATGAGAAGTAAATAAGGTATAGGTATCGCATATGATGGTTCTTCATATATTTCCTAGTCAGAATCTTCATCGATTTTCGACCGTGTCAATTCCAGTCGATATTCCTTTCCAGTCTTCTTCTCGTAAATAAAAATCGCAACAAGGATTATTATGGTGGGTATCCATGCTTTACCGACAAAGTAGGGATGGTCAAGTAAGTTTCTGGGTTCGTCCTGAAAGAAATCTAGAAAGCTATCTTGCTTATTCACTAATAGATGCATGTATTTCTAATTTTGTAACTTGCTGGCATTCTGAATTACCGTTATCCACTTGTTCTGACCTTCAAT
>DAINRX010000040.1:0-11410 GCA_036741635.1 Nitrososphaera sp. | reverse complement strand
TGCAGCCGGCGCTGCGATGATGCTGGCTGGCCGCCGCAAGAACGCGATGAGAGCCATATATAAGCGATTAGCTGATGCCAAGCCCGAATTTTGATGGCTCTTTCTTTTTCTGGATTTCTTCCAATATCGACTCGTACTGCTGGTCGAGCGGCTTGGTGTCTATCTGTATTCCTTCCAGACGTGTGAACGCCGACAGGATGCTCTTTGCTGCAAGTGGCTGCGGCACAGTCGTTTCGGCTATCTCGCCAAACAGACCTATCGCGTCTATCTTGCGTTCCGCCGACAGGCCGAGAATGAGGCCATTGAACCATGTTATTGTCGTTATCTCGCTGCCAACAGGGTCGATCCCCACCTTTGCCAGCGCCTTTTTCAGCTCCGGCCTGTTCACGACCCCGCATACCCGGGGCGCACCTGTCACCTGCTCGCGCAAATAGCCGCCAGCCCCGTACAGCTTTTTCACCCTGCCTATCGACTGGAGATGGTCAAGGAGCATGTTGCACAGCCTCTGGAGCTCGCCGGGATCCTGCGGCTGTGACTCTCCTGTAAAAATAAACATCCTGTGCTGCTTCTCGTAGAACAACTTGTAAACGTCGTTTACGCTTTTCACCACACCGTCAGAGTACGAGACCCAAGGCTTGTCGCTTGACGCTATCTCGGCCGCCATCTCTGTCTTTAGGTGCTGCGACAGGAATGACGACACCAGCCCGCCCACGCGCCCCATGTCTGGCAGCGACGCAAACACTGTAAACTCGTCTGCCTTTACTTCTTTTACGATGTTCAGCTTCATTTGTTTTCGATCCCGTTTATTTTTGCCAGAAAAGCACAGATTGCAGTATAGTCCTGCTCTGAAAACCCGCTGTTGTTTGCAGCGCGAAAGATCTGCTGCGCTAGGGCCGTCTGCGGGAGCGTGATACCGGTTGCCTGCGCGGTGCTTGCTGCAAGCTCCAAGTCCTTGAGCATGTTTTTGAGGTAGAATGAAGGAGTAAAGTCGCCGCTTACCATTTTGGGCCCTTTCTTCTCCGATAGACCCGTCTTGAAATAGGTAGAGTTCAGTATCTGGATGAATATCAACGGGTCAATGCCTGAACCTCTAGCAAGGGTTATCCCTTCTGAGACCGCGCTAGCAATGAGCCCAATGTTCAGGTTGAGCGCCAGCTTGATCACATTTGCAGCCCCATCTTTGCCTCCGATGTAATACGGCCTGCCCAGCTTTTCAATGACAGGCAGGGCCTTCTCGTACGCCTGCCTATTGCCTGCAATCATGGGCACAAGCTCGCCTGCCTCTGCTGCCGCAGGCCCTCCCATGACGGGCATGCCAAGCATTTCTATTTCCGCTTGCCGCAGGGCCTTGGCGCAATGCTCTGACTCGGAAGGCGCTATTGTGCTTGCGTCTGCCACAATCAGGCTGTGGTTGCTTGATTTTATGACGCCTTCTTCTCCCAAGAGCACTTCTCTGACGGCGTCAAAATCAGTGACTACTGTAATGATGATGTCGCAATTGTCGGCAAGCTCTTTCGGGCTTGCGGCCACTTTGGCGATTTTGGAAAAGCGCTCTGCCTTCTGCCTGCTGCGGTTGTACACAGATACAGCATGGCTGGTGCTTGTCAGCCGTGCTGCAATGCCGGAACCCATTAGCCCAAGGCCTGCCACGCCTACTCTCATACGTGACCTGCACATCTGCAGCAATAAAAAACTATACTTCTTCTATTTCACTTGTGCTGGACAACGGCTGCGTGACGAGTATTATTCCCCCTCTCCCCCGCAGAGGTGCTGCCCGCCTTATATTATGGCATGCCCTTGCATGTGCAAACATGTCAGGACTCTGGTACAGCGGAGCAGCAAGATTTGAAACAAAGACAAGCAAGTCGATAATCCACCCCTTTGTGGTAAAGAACTATAACGGCCTTGCGATAAACCCGTACCAGGGGTGCGGTCACCGCTGCGCCTACTGCTACGCGACGTACGAGTGGTCGCCCGAGTTTTACGACAGGATTTACGCAAAGAGCAACGCGCCTGAAGTGCTTGACAAGCAGCTTGCTTCATGGAAGTCCGACACCATCGACCCTGTAATGGTGGCCTCTGCGACTGACGCATATCAGCCGGCAGAGCTTCGCTTTGGGCTTACCAGAAGATGTCTAGAAGTGCTGCAGAAATACAACGTGCCGTACTATATATTCACAAAATCTGCAATAATCGAGCGTGACCTCGAGCTCCACAGGCAATACAGGCACAACTGCTTTATCGTGTGGTCGATAACAACGTGCAACGAAAAAATACGCAGGGTGGTGGAGCCGGGCACGCCGCCGGCCGGCAGGATATTTGCAGCCGTCAAAAAGTTCACCGACGCAGGAGTATGCTGTGGAGTCAATGTTGACCCGATAGTGCCGCTTGTCACCGACAGCGACTGGGAGCTTGACGCCGTGGCGGACGCTTGCAAGGCGGCCGGCCTTCGCCACATGTTTGGCGCGATGCTGAGGCTGCGGACTGACATCTGGGAGCGGATGAAAATCGTTTTGAAATTGCTCGAGATCCCCGGGGGGGTTGAAACGTACAAGCGGATATACAATTTCCAAGAACCACTCAACTCAAGCTACGTAGCGGCCAACAGGGAATACGCAGAGAAAATCCTGAATGGTTTTGAGCAAAAAATAACAGGCCGCGGGATGCTGTGCGACTTTCCTGACTACATGGGCCCGCAGCGCATTGACAAATCCTGTCTTGGGCAGACTAGCCTGCTGAGCTACCTGACGTAGGCTAGCGATCAGCTCGCCTCCATATTTATTATCGTTCGTTTACTTGCCCTTTCGGTAACGATATGCGTCTGAGAATAGCATTTCGCACTCGCAGTGCCCGTCGATCCTTACCTGCCTTCCACATCTTGGGCAAATCGTGAGAGGAGCTGGCGTATCTTCCATTTCAAAAATGGCAGACATTGTAGTACTAATGGCCGTACATATTAATAAGAATTTAGCACATTTTAGAAATACTATATTAATTTTAGTGTTAGTGTCAAAATTTACGCTATTTCTGAACGTAAAAGTGTGCAGTGTTGGAATTATTGCAAGAATTAGAGTCATTAATACAGTGCACGCCTGTGGTACTTTATGAAAGAATACCGCAATCCCACGCCCACAGTCGATATCATCTTGCAGCGCGATTCCAAGATCCTTATGGTGAGGCGTAAGAAAGACCCATTCAAAGGTCAGCTGGCGCTGCCAGGCGGCTTCATTAACGAAGGCGAGACTGCCGAGGAAGCGGCAAGGAGGGAGGCGATTGAGGAGACGTCACTTGAAGTCGAGCCCATCGAAATTCTGGGCGTCTATTCCGACCCAAAGCGCGACCCGAGAAAGCACATCATGAGCACAGTTTTCGTAGGAATAATCGTAGGGGGCTCTGACAAAGCTGGCGATGACGCGGAGAGCATCGAGTGGGTAGAGCTTGGCAACATCGAAAAGCAAGAGATAGCCTTTGACCACGCCCAGATTTTGCGAGATTACAAGAAGTGGAAGACATCAGACGGCACCTTCTGGTCGACCAAGAGAAGAAATGATTAAAGCCCCTTCCGCCCAAGACTAGCCAGTTTTGCGCGCCGAGAAGGACGTAAGGCTGAGGATAGACCTCCTGGAGGGCCAGTCAAGCTCGATTGCCAAGATGCTTGCCAGAGCGATCAGGGATCACAACGAGGCTGCGTTTGCAGAATACTCGAATCGCCTCGCCACCAACAGGGGCAGGATTGAGGAACTGCTTTGGGTGCTGGGCGAAAAGGCAGGCCAGAGCGCCCTTGACCTGCAAGTTGCTGGCCCAAGAAGCAGCTTGTCAGTCAGGCACGCCATCGAGAAGTTGAAAACAGGTGAAATCAAGATGGGCGACCTCTCGCCTGACGCCCAGACCATGGTGAGAAAAGGCGCACTGGAAATGAAAAAGTCAGAAGCGAGAAGCCCTGCAGGCGGAAACAGCGGCTAACTTGTCTATTTTTCATGACATGAAAGAGTGCAGTATCTCGCACACCAGAGCAGGCTTTTCTGCAAACGGCGCATGGCCTCCATTTTCTATTATCTCAACAGGGGCATTTCTGAATACCTGTTTGAACAGTTTTGAATGCTCAACTGGTATTACCCTGTCGCCTGACCCCCATAGGATCAAAGCAGGCATATCTCCAATTGAATTCAATCTTGCCAAATCGATTCTGTTTCTCGTGCTATCCAGAAAAGCGGACTTGAATGCATGCTTGGCGCCGGGCGATTCCATCCTTTTTATGAAAAGCTCGATCAGAATAGGAAGAATTGCAAAAGGATAGGTTGTCATTTGCTCAAACACTTTCTTTACCTTTTCATATGAAGGATTCAGTGCGGCGTCAAGGTACTCTTCAAGCAGAGGAGTTGGCTTTTCAAGCATGCCTGATGAATCTATCAAAACAAGCCTTTCAAGTGTGTCCCTTTTCTGCATGGCGACTTCGGCGGCAATGTATCCGCCAAGGGAATGGCCTACAATCGCTGTCCTGCCATCGTCAATTTTCACCTTGTCCATGAATTCCAGAATAAAGTTTGCAAGGTTCTTTATGGTGTAATCCATCGTCGCGGGCTTGTCGCTTCCTCCAAAGCCTATCAGGTCGACAGATACTGTATGGAAATATCTTGCTAGTGCGTCTGGGATGTCCAGCCACCTGTCCGACGACGAGCCGATGCCGTGTATGAACAGGATGTGCCTCTTTGTAGTAGAAACAGCATGTTCTCTTCCTGATTCCTTATATCGAATGTTGAACCCTTTTACACCTACTGAAAGCTCTTGCATTTGCTGCCAGATGAAGGTCCAGCATTATATACAGTTCTCGAGTCTCCAGCTTTCGGATAATTATTGCAGAGCATGGTAGTTAGCTTGTACAAATTCACTCAGACACCCATGGAAAAATGGAAAATATATATAAAACATAACAGCGTTATACTAACTGCATATGACTGCAAAAGAAGGCCTGAACATGGACTATAGCAAGTATGACTTTAAAGACTCTACAGAGCTGTATGTATACCTCAGCAAGAAGGGGCTCTCAAGGGGCACGGTAGAGGAGATCAGCAAGCTGAAAGGCGAGCCGGACTGGATGAGGGATTTCAGGCTCAGGTCATACGATGTCTTCATGAGCAAGCCGATGCCAAACTGGGGAGGCGACCTGTCCAAGATCGACTTCCAGAACATCTACTACTATGCCAAGGCGTCGGAAAAGACCAGCAAGAGCTGGGACGAGGTTCCTGAATCGGTAAGGAACACGTTTGAAAAGCTCGGCATCCCGGAAGCAGAGCGCAAGTTCCTTGCAGGCGTGGGTGCTCAATATGAATCTGAAACCGTTTATCACAATTTGAGGGAAGACCTGCAAAAGCAGGGAGTAATTTTCATGGACACTGACACAGCGGTCAAGCAATATCCAGACATTGTCAAAAAGCACTTTGGCAAGGTAATCCCGCCGGAGGACAACAAGTTTGCTGCGCTCAACAGCGCGGTATGGTCTGGCGGCTCGTTCATTTACGTCCCGCCAAACGTCAAGGTCGAACTGCCTCTGCAGGCGTATTTCAGGATAAACGCAGAGAACATCGGCCAGTTTGAGCGCACGCTTATTATCGCAGACGAAGGAGCCGAAGTTCACTACATCGAAGGGTGCACGGCGCCAGTCTATACAACCGAATCATTGCACTCCGCAGTCGTTGAATTGATTGCGAAGAAGGGCGCCAAAATAAGATACACGACAATCCAGAACTGGAGCAAGGACGTCTACAACCTCGTGACAAAGAGGGCCTATGCTTATGAAGGTGCGACAGTGGAGTGGGTTGACGGAAACATTGGAAGCAAATTAACAATGAAGTACCCTGGAGTCTACATGCTGGGCAAGAACGCACACGCTGAAGTAATATCGGTGGCGTTTGCTGGATCTGGAATGCATCAGGACGCAGGTGCCAAGGCAGTTCACCTTGCGCCAAACACAACTTCAAGAATCACGAGCAAGTCAGTGAGCAAGGACTCTGGCAGGACGACATACAGGGGACTGCTGCACGTGGCCAAGGGAGCTACAGGCGTCAAGTCCAATGTCAGATGTGACGCACTTTTGCTTGACGAGCACTCGAGAACAGACACATACCCGTACATTGAAATCAACGAGGATGACGCCACTATAACCCATGAGGCAACAGTCGGCAAGATAGGCGAAGACCAGATATTCTACCTGATGAGCAGAGGATATTCAGAGTCTGACGCGCTGTCAATGATCGTGGGCGGATTCATGGACCCATTCACAAAAGAGCTGCCAATGGAATATGCTGTAGAGCTTAGCAGACTTATCAAGATGGAAATGGAAGGCTCTGTCGGCTAAATCACCTTCTCCTCCTTCTTTTTCTCGGTGATCGCATAAAATGATAACGACGACTACCCTGTCATCCATTAATAGCCAGTATGTCGATTCGCTAGCGGGCAGAGGGGAGCCCGGCTGGCTTGCTGCGATGCGCAAGCAGGCATTCTCGCAGTACGAGTCCCTGCCTGCAGAAGTGTCGCCGCTCTATAGCAAGTATTCAGACGTCAACAAGATCAAGCCCACGAGCGTGCACCTTGCCAACGCCCAGCAGCCAAGGCCGGCTAACTTGAGCAAAGACCTGAATGACAGGCTCAAGGAGCTCGAGCAGGAAAAAACGGGCATCCTGCAGGTAGGGCCGGAGATAAGCAGGATATTTCTCCGCGACAGCCTGGCCAAGCAGGGCGTCGTCGTTTCAGGCATCAGAGACGCCCTCAAGAACCACGAAGACGTGGTCAAGGCGCACATGAACGCAAACCAGCTTAACTATCTCGAAGACAAGTTCCTTGCGCTTGAAGCATCGGCATTTCAGTCAGGAGTTTTCATTTACATTCCAAGAAATGTCGTTCTTGAAGACCCGATAAGGATAATCACTTCGCTTGCAGACGACGGGACTTCGCTCATTTCGCACAACGTTATCGTCGCAGACACTGGCTCAAAAGCTACCGTTGTGCAGGAACTGTACGCGCCAGGCGCGTCAGGCAGGCAGGACGTCCAGCAGGGCTACTTTGAGCTTGTCGAGACCTACGTCAACCCCAACGCCCACCTTGAATTGGTGACGCTCCAGGCGATGGGAGCAGACACTGTCAACGTGTCAAACAGGAAGGCGTTTGTTGAAAGGGATGCCAAGATGTCGTGGTACATCGGCATGTTCGGGTCACTTCTGTCGCGCTACAAGACAGACAGCGTAATGAAGGGTCCTGGTGCGTCCGCAGAGGATGTCGAGATCATTTTCGGGATTGCCAACCAGTCCTTTGACGTCACTTCAAACCTGATTCACCACGGTCAGCATTCAAGGGGGAGGGTGCTCGTCAAGTCGGTGCTCAAGGACACTTCAAAGTCGCTCTTCAAGGGCATGATCAAGATAGGCAAGGGCGGCAAGGGCACGGAATCATACTTGGCAGGCCATGCAATCCTGCTTGATAGGGGCGCCAAGTCCGACTCGATACCCGGCCTTGAAATCGAGACCAACGAGGTCAAGGCGACGCACTCGGCGTCAGTCGCTCAGATTGACGAGAACCAGATCTACTACCTGACCACCAGAGGTCTGAGCAGAGAAGGCGCCAAGCGCGAGATCGTAAACGGATTCCTCGAGCCACTGTCGCGCAGGATGGGCCCGACGATAAGGGCGTGGGTAAACTATTTGATAGAGAACAAATGGCAGAGCAGGCCTCTCATGCTCAGGACCGACGAGGCGATGGAGCAGATCCTTGAAGTAGAAAAGTCGCGCTACCGAGAAACACAGGACATCTTTGAAAAGCACTACAAATACAGGTAGGAGGTAGTATAATCGCCCATGGAAGAAGACTGGATAAGGGTATGCGATGCAAAGTCGCTTAAGAACGGTGACCTGCTTGATTTTGATCACGGCGAGAAAAAGATCCTGATAGCAAGGGCTGGCGGCCAGGTATTTGCCACTGACAGGATATGCACGCACGCCTATGCAGATTTATCGATGGGCGTCATGAACGAGGAGGAAAAGACCGTCACCTGCCCGCTGCACCTGTCGGCGTTCAAGCTCGACACCGGAGTGCCGCAGAACCAGCCTGCAGAAGAGCCGCTTAAAACTTACAAGGTTAAAATACAGGATGACGCCATTTACATCAAGTTGGACTAGCAAAATGATGCAGAAACAAGGCACACTAAATGTTGAAAAGATAAGGGAGGACTTCCCCATACTCAAGCGCAAGGTAAGCGGAGGCAAGCCTCTGGTCTACCTTGACAACGCGGCAACAACTCAAAAGCCGCTTGCAGTCATTGACGCTATCCATGACTATTACATGAATTACAATTCAAACATCCACAGGGCAGTGCACCAGCTGGCAGAAGAAGCCACGCTTGCATTTGAAAAGACAAGGGAAAAGGTTGCCAAGTTTGTCAACGCCAAGTCCACCGAAGAGATCATTTTTACCCGCAACGCCACCGAGGCGATAAACCTAGTCGCCTACTCGTGGGGCAGGGCCAACATCAAAAAGGATGACAGGATTGTCATCACAGAGATAGAGCACCACAGCAACATCGTTCCTTGGCAGATACTGACAGGCGAAAAAGGAGCCAAGCTGGAATACATCGGAGTCGACGACAACGGCTATTTGAAGATGCAGGAATACAAGAAGCATCTCGACAGTAACAAGGTGAAACTTGTTTCCGTGTCGCATATGTCAAACGTCCTTGGCACCATCGTGCCGGTGAATGACATCATAAAGATGTCCCATGAAAAAGGAATCCCGGTGTTGATTGACGGGGCACAATCGGTCCCGCACATGCAGGTCGACGTCCAGAAAATGAACTGCGACTTTATGGCTTTCTCGGCCCACAAGATGCTGGGCCCAACAGGAGTAGGCATCCTTTACGTCAAGAAAGAGCTCCTTGAAAAGATGCCGCCGTTCATGGGCGGAGGCGACATGATAAAGGAGGTCCACAAGTACGAGACGAGGTACAACGACCTCCCGTACAAGTTCGAGGGTGGAACGCCCAACATCGCGGACGTCATCGGCTTTGCCGCTGCTATCGATTATTTGAACAACATTGGCATGGACAAGGTCAGAGAACATGAAATTGAGCTGACAAAATACGCGATTGACAAGATTGCCGGCGTTAAAGGCGTCACGCTTTACGGCCCGCGAAACGCCAAGGACAGGGGCGGCGTGGTGTCGTTCAACATCGGCGACATTCACCCTCATGACTTAGCCACGATAATGAACGACCACGGCGTCGCGATAAGGTCGGGACACCACTGCGCGCAGGTGCTCATGGAGAGGCTCGACGTCGCAGCAACATCTAGGGCAAGTTTTTATATCTATAACACAAAAGAGGAAATCGACATATTCATTGGCGCGCTTGACGAAGCAAGGAGGCTATTCAAGATTTGAGTGACGACATTTACCGCGAGATAATCCTAGACCACTACCGCAACCCAAGGAACAAGGGCAAGCTGACAGACGCGGATGTGAGCATACATGACAGCAACCCGCTCTGCGGCGACGAGATAGACATCCATCTGAAGGTAGACGGCGACAAGATAAAAGATATTAGGTTCGAGGGTAGGGGCTGTGCAATCAGCCAAGCGAGTGCCTCGATGCTGACTGAAATGGTGCAGGGCAAGCCGCTGACGTCGGTCAAGGATTTGACAAAAGACGATATTCTGGAGAACATCGGGCTCATCAACTTGGGCCCGGCAAGGATCAAGTGTGCTCTCCTGTCGCTCAAGGTACTGAAACTTGGCATGGTAAAGTACTACGCAGACAGGGATCCTGCATCTGCCAAGAAACTGCATGACGACTCAAAAGGCCTCTAACAAAAATGTCGACAGCCGCAAACAAGGTAAGCAGGCACGATATCCGCAAGGTGATATTTGACAATTTCAATGACACCGACGTGAGGTTCTCAAATGACGAGATACTGGGCCATCTGAACCAGAACGACCGGTACAGCGCGATGAATTTAGACGTGCTCGACTTTGAGGACGTGCTTCTTGAAATGGAAAAGTCGGGGCTGCTGAGGCCGATAGCGCAGAATTTCAACACCCGCTATTACAGGCTGTGGAACACGCTAGAGCCCGTGACCTGCAGGGCATGCAACGTCACTTCGTATTTTGCCCAGGCGGAAGAGGGCAAAGCCTGCCCCCAATGTAGTGCAAAAGTGTAGGGAAAACAATTAAACGGCAACAGGGCCGCTCTTTCACTAGTTGTCAACAACAACAGCAGCAGCAGCAATCAGGCCGCCTTGGATGATAAGGACGCGGACGATGTATTTTGTGGCCCTTGTCGCGGTGTTTGTAATATTTACTATGGTAGTTGCTTCCGGAGCAACATTTGAAGCTGACGACGCTGTAAGCCGGTATTTCAAGTCAATCCACGGCAACGCCTACCTTGACGCTGCAATGATAGCTATCACCACGCTTGGCGATATGACCACGCTTTTTGTCTTTGGCATAGTCATTACGATAATCCGCCGGACACGCAAGGTAGGCATGATATTTCTCATTGCCCTCGTTACGCTTGCAGTTGCGGTGATGTACATCAAGCCTCTCGTTGGAAGGGAGATCCCGCCCTATGGCTTTGATCCTGCCATTGACCTGCCCGAGAATTTCACACTTGAGAGCGACAGCCTCAGCCCCATTGCGGCCGGCTTTTCCTACCCTTCAGGGCATACCGCCCGCGCAACCGCTCTGGCATTCATTGTCGGGTTTGCGCTATACAACAAGTCAAAGACAGCAGCATATGCCTTGTGGGCTTTTCCCGTAATAATTGGAATTACGCGCCTATACTTGACGCAGCACTACCCGACAGACATCATTGGCGGCTTTCTCTTTGGAGGAATCGTGTCGGTGGTGCTGAGCAACGCGATGAAGCTCGACCAGCCGTTCGTTATGTCGCGCTTTAAAGGCAAGGAAGACAGGGCTCAGCAAGAAGATGGGCTCCGTTAGTATCATATCATTGCAATAATTTCTGTCAAAAAAGCGGCTACTATTACACACCCTTTTGCTGCTCTGGCATTAGTTGACTTGTAATAATGCGGATTTTTACATACATGAACATATAGCCTGCCCCCTTGATCTCACACTGTTGGCTACTACAAGAAATGCTGCCAATCCAGCTACAACATATGACAAAAGGATATAGTTGGCTTGTCTCTGCTCCTTTATTTCCTCGTCGGATCGGAATTAAGCCTGAATCCATCATATATAGGCCACAACCTTGTTTGTGCAGCAGAAGGGTTCAAGTTTGATGTCTGGATTAACCCCTTTGGGGGCTATTCAACCTGCTACGGCAATCCTGAAAACCTGCTCGTCTACTCTATCATAGGGCCTGTATTCGGAGCGATGGCTGCCGGGGCGCCTCTGGCGATTTCGAAAAT
>DAINRX010000039.1:0-11462 GCA_036741635.1 Nitrososphaera sp. | reverse complement strand
ACCACCAAGTAAAATGGCTGAGACCTACCAGTCAATGCGCTCGAAAGGCACAATCTTGCTGCTGAAATGCGGGCTTGCTTGGGATTAGAGCGGCTCGCCCTTGCAGTAGACCTGTCCGGTGATCCTGCTATGGTAGTTCCTGCACACGTAGCACTGGATAAACGCGACTTCCTTTTTCAGCACGGGACAGTCCACGGCCTCCAGTTTCATGCGCTTTATCATCTTGGGGCTAGCGCCTTTCAGCTTCAGCTTGCCCTTTTCATCCATCATACCGATGCTCTGGAGCTCTGCCTTCGCCTCGTCCGTAAGCTTGATCGACTTTTCCACCTGCTTGACTGGAACCAGATGCTTGATGCCTTCTGGAAGATCGCTCATCTCTATCGGATTTGCTCGTAGCTCTGCTATATGACCCTTTGGGAGTTATGCAAAGTCGGTGATCCGGGTCTGGCTCTTGGCACTGCGCCACAGCCTGCTCTTGCGTGCGATTTCCTGCCTTGACAGGGACATGCTTGCAGACGCGTGAGCCAGCGCGCTGTCGAAGGTCTCGAATTTTGCCGGCGGCTTTTTCAGAGCTTCCCTCACCCCTTCCCTTATCTGCCAGACGCCCACAGGCATGACGTACTCCGGGTGGATTTCGCGAAGCACGAGCGCCGCTGCCTTTCGCCGCCGGCGCGACAGGTGCTCTGCAACTGCAAGGCGAGCGGCAAAATACGCGCCGGCAATTGAAGGGTAGTGGTCAAGCCCCCTTGCGTCTTCATAGTCGGAGCCGGTAGCGATCTGGCCGCTGTTTGTAAACCACGACTCTATCATTTCAAAGCTCCACACGTCGTCAGGCACAAGTATCACAGAGTAGTTGTTGGCAAGGTGTGAATACTGCGTCACTTCAAACAGGTCTATCGCTTGATTAATTTCGTTCTCCTTGACCAGCCTGCCTGAAATGACGTCATCCGTAGCTGAAATGCTCCAGCGCGTCGGCACGAGCTTGCGGTTCTTTTTCAATCCGAGCATCCCCACGCTGAGCACTCTCTGTACGCTGCTCGTCTCCACACCGCGCCTGTACAGCTCCATGATTGCGTCGGCCGCGCGCAAGTCGGTGTCATAATGCGCCGACTCGATGCGCTGGTCCGCGGAAAGCGACGACGCTTTGAAGGTTTTTATCGGCGCCGCCGGCCCAAATGGCGCAGCCTCGGCGTTGAGCCTGAGCTCTTTTTCCAGCTCCACGTCTGCAAGCGGCCCCTTTTCAAAGCTGGCCTCGCTATCGGCGGGCCGCTCCGACATAGCAAGCTCCTGTAGGCTCTCTAGGTACCGGCCCGAAGTGTCGTTCACCTTCAGGCTGGCGACTCCCCTTACAAGCGACAACCGGTAATTCGCTATTTCTTCAAGGCTCTTGCCGGCCCAAAGCTCTGTCCTGTCATAAATCGCAGTGTCGCCATGCAGCGGCGGGATCATTGGCCCGACCCTCACTTTTGGGTAGCCGTACCTACCGACAAACACGGACGGAGGGCTTGAGCCGTCTATGCTGTCAACCGAAAGCTTGGCAGAGTTTTCCTTGAGGAACCGGATCCAATTCTGCTCAAGCCTCCTCTTTATGTCGGCCGGAGAAGACACAATAGTTACAATTGCGAGACGTAGCATTTATAGCATTAGCAACCTAGAAGGATGTAGCATTTACATAGCAGATTACGCCCTCATAGCAATAGTTGGCCGTCAGTAAGAAAGTTAGAAGCAAGCGTGTGTCCGGGTAGGTGTCTACAGCCCTCTTTTCGATATGAAGCTGGATGTGGCTCTCAAGGGTCAGCCACCATATCTGAAAGACCATCTCAAACAATATGTCTCTCAAGAAAATGCCTTGACTATTTGCCACTACATTCTAGTGTATCAAGTAGAAGCCACTAGCCTGTCTGATCACCATAAGACGAATGTCATTTTGACCTTGAAGAAACTATCTACTCTGCATCAAAACCAGTCTTTCCGGGACATGACCAAACAGGAAACTATTGCATACTTGGATACTCATAGAAAGTCTGAACAAAAAGACCCAGAGCACAAGTGGAAAGCTACCTACAACCACTATCTGACAGCCCTTATCAGATTCTATCGCCGGCTGAAATATCCCAATTTAGAGCATGCTATCAGACTCAAGAACACCAAACTGGAAGAGGTACGTGATATTGCCTACCAAAAGCGGCTCGAAGAATCCAGCTATGTTTTGCTGTATTCTTGCACCGATTGGTCCGAAGGTTTGCAAGCTCTGTCACGAACTTGTAATAGTTTGGATTGAGCTTGATACCGTATCATATTGTTGTTGTTGTCTTGGCTGGCAAGACAATGCTAAGATATCAGAAGCTCGAGAATGAATGAGAAGCCTCAAATAATGTTGCTGCGATATATCCATCATGAAAGCGAATTCAGAAATATTGTTCAATCATCGCAGGAAAGGTGAGCAGTGATGGTTGAAGCAAGCACAATTATTGCGATCGTAATAACTGCAATTACCATCGCGGCAATCGGGTTCTTCATATACAACCGCAGGTTTCGAGGCAGGGGGAGACCTTTTTTCAGATCACGCTCAAGACCATATGGAAGAACGACTCCAGAGGGAGAGCCACTCGAAGGGTACGATCAAGGAAGGAAAATAGGCTCATTCGCTAGAATAGCAATACCAGTCATAATAGGAATCATCGTGCTCGTAGTAGTGCTGTCAGCTAGCATAAAAATAGTGGAAGCCGGGCATAGGGGAGTTCTGCTAAACTTTGGAGCAGTTGATACCTCAGTATCACTAAACGAAGGTATACATTTCGTTACGCCATTCCGTGATAACGTAATTCCCCTCGAAGTTAGAACACAAAAAATTGTCGAGAGCGCAGCCTCTCAATCCAAAGACCTGCAGGATGTCCGCACAGAGGTTGCATTGAACTATCATGTAAGTCCTGACAACGCCCAAATACTGTACCAGCAATTGGGGTTTGAATATGCAGCTAGAGTTATCAGCCCATCCATCCAGGAATCGGTGAAGCAGGTCACTGCAAGGTTCAACGCAGAAGAGCTTATCACAAAGAGAGAGACCGTAAAAGCGGAAATTGAGCAGCAGATAAAGCAGAGGCTGGCAGCTTATAACGTCTTGGTGGAAACCATTTCTATCACCGACTTCAAGTTCTCAGAGCAATTTACTAATGCTGTCGAGGCCAAGGTAGAGGCTGAGCAGAGGGCGCTTCAGGCCAACAACGAGCTCAGAAGGATACAGATTGAAGCCCAGCAGGCAGAAGCAAAAGCCCTTGGCGAGCAAAAGGCAAACGTCGCCCACGCAGAAGGGGTAAGACAGGCAAACATCCTGCAGGCGCAGGGCGAAGCAGAGGCCATAAAGATAATTGACCAGCAGCTGCGTAACAACCCGCGTTATCTAGAATGGCTCAAGACGCAGCAGTGGGATGGAGTCCTGCCACTTGTGACAGGAGGCGACGGAGCAACGCCTTTTATTGAAATCCCATCTGGGGACTCTGTCCAAGCCGCAACTATCAATCCCTCAGGAAATTCGACAAGTACTGGAAATGCAACTCAAGGTCCATAGGAGATTGTTGTCAGCAACTCCCTCTTTTTTTACACTGATTTGACAGAATCGAAAAACAAGACAATATTAGGAAGAACGCTCTATAATATAGCCATGAGTGAATTTGCTTTCATTAGGTTTTTGAGCAATGGCCTTCTCACAGAAGAAGAGCGTAAAGATAAAAACGACATTATCCAGCTAACCGAAGACGTGCTTCATGCTCAGGGACTGGAATGCGATGCCTCAATTGCCAAGGTGTCAGCGGATCAACTGAAAGACATACTAGAACAGGTAAGAGTGCTAAGAAAGAAAAAGGTAAGAGAAAAAGAGGCAAGAGAGGAAGAGCAAAGTGTGCAAAGTTACATCCGGTAAGGTGTTGTCGTAAAGTGGTAGAGGTTCTATAAAATGGATTTTACACAGCGCTGGCTTGTAATGATCGCAATTGCGACAATTATGTTTGCCATTGCATTGCTTATCTTACGAATCAATATCAGGTCGCTCCTTATCTTTTTTGTAATTGGCATATCTGCTGTTACTTTGTGGATGGTTGTTGATGCAAGATTTTTTGCGCCCCAGAGCAAGAGGAGTGGCAATGCAAAGAGCCAGCCCTGCACCTGTCCCGTATGTAATCATGACTCCGAAGAATTGTGCTTCCGGAACAGATGTGCATGTTGTTTGATTACAAAAAACGACAAGGTGGTAGGACACTCAGGCAGTGCCCTGCAATAGTGAACTGGTATCAAACGGCTGGCTGCTTCAAGAGAAAGTTGATAGGGTTGCTCATCAACTGAAGACTTCACAAAGCCTAGTAGAGTGCATCCTTTAGGATGGATATCGCTGCTACACGATGATCGATAACAAAGGAATTAAGCTGACACTTATCGAATATCTCCAATATTCTGAATCTTTTTTCAGCGAATATAAACCGTACAAGACCAAAGGTTAATAGCATTAGCAGATCACCCATGAATTCGCTATTGGCTCATAGTAGCAGTGGAGGAGATTTCAAGACAGATGGACCCAATTGACAAGACAGTTCTCACTGCACTTTATTCGAGCATGCTCGACCCTTCGATCTCTGCGTACGATAGGTTGAAGGCCAAGCTGCCAATAAGCCAAGACTTCTTTAATTCAAGGATATCTGCGCTTGCCAAGATGGGCTTTGTCGAAAAGGATGACCCGACAAAGCTGACGTTTATCGGGCGCGACGCGCTCAAGGTGGTGCTCGTCGGCGGCGTGTTCGACCTTATCCATCCAGGGCATATCCACACGCTCAAGGCCGCAAAATCGGAAGGCGACGTGCTCGTGGTTATTGTCGCAAGGCAGTCGACTGCACAAAAGATCAAGAAGGACAGAAAAATCTATCATGACGAGAGCCAGCGAAAGGAGCTGGTCGCTTCCCTCAATTTTGTCGACTTGGTGCTGATTGGCAGGGAAGGCACACTTTACGACACAGTCGAGTACGTCAAGCCAAATGTCATTGCGCTTGGCTACGACCAGGCGCACAGCGAAAAGGACGTCGCCGAGAACTGCAAAAAGCGCAACCTGAACGTGCATGTGATAAGGCTGCCGACTCCAATACCCGGCTCTAAGAGCAGCAAGATGAAAGAAGAGCTGGGCGACTCTATCTACGGCATCTGAGCAGGAGCAAGCTGCACCTGCACCTTTATCCTGTCGCCGTTCTTGATGCCCGCCGCCTGCTTGATAGACACCGGCGCTATCACTTCAAGCATGCTGTCGTCATAGTGCGTCCGCTCAAGCACAAGGACGGCGGCGTTGTCTACCGCCCCGTCGTTTATTATTGCCCTGTAGCACTTGACCCAGCCGTACGTGCGTGTGCTGTCACTGAAACCATCGACAAATATTGACGGGTGCCTCCCAAGCTCGCGCCGGGCGTTCATGTACAGCTGGTCGACCAGCCGGACGTTGAGCGTTCCGGGGTACGGCTCGTAGCCGAGCTTGTCTTTGAACTGCCGCCTGTATCCTTCAAGAGACATGTAGTATGCGCCCTCACCCATGCCCGAGACGACGCTTCCTTCAAAATCAATTGCTGCCGGCGACGACTCGAGTGCCGCGTGCAGTGACGAAAATAGGTTCTGGATTTCGGTATGGCCCTTGTCAGTGACCCTCACTGCAAACTTTTGGCCGCGCCTGATCCGCTCGATGTAGCCTGAATTTTCAAGTTCCAGCAAATGCTTCGACGCGGCCTGTTGCGACCGGCTTATGCTTTTACCAAGCTCCGCGGTCGTGACTTCGACAAAATTGTGGCGGGCCCCCTTTGACAGGAGCTCCACTATCGTTAGTATGTGCTGCAGCTTGATGTCGGCGGTGGTCGGCATTATCCTCTGCTACTAGTTGTTTATCCCGATGTCGCCGAAGGTCCTGACGCGGATGTCTGCCGGCTTTTTCAGCTCTGCCGTCCTGTGCCCAATGATATACTCTATTCCCGCCCTGTCTGCCGCGTCGACGAGCCTCTGGGTGACGATCCCGTCCAGCACCAGCAGTTTTCCGCCTTCAGCGCTGTCAAGCCTCTTGATCACTTCGGAGACCGGCACTTTGAGGAGCTGGTTCAGCGAGCCGTCCAGCACTACCGCCTCAAGCGTCTCATTTATCTGCGGGTAGACGTCCCGGACGGCCGAGACTATCTCTGGGGCGTCTTCTGCTATCACTTCTTTTGACGGCTGGGCTGGTTGTGGTGGTAGTGGCGGGGGCGGAGCGCGGTACTCTTCGCGTGGCTCGCGTTCTCTTCGCGAGTGCGAATGCCTCCTATCCTGAGCGTGTTCCTGCCTCATCTGCGGCGCGGCAGCTTCGATTAAAAAGGCGTCCTTTAGAATTTCGGATATCTCTAGCGGCGTGCATTCCTCGACCTCTTTGCCCGGCGGAGCTCTCAGCACCTTGTCTATCTTGACCACGCCATGGAGCTCTTTGAGTATCAGGTCGCCGGCCCTGTCGCCGTCAAGGAACGCGACCACTTTTTTGCCTTCGGTGAGCTTTGTCACGGTCTCGTCGATTCTGGCGCCCTCGATGGCGATGGCGTTGTCAAAGCCTGCGCGGAGCAGGTTTATGACGTCTGCCCTGCCCTCGACCAGTATTATCCAGTCAGAGTCAAAAACGCCTGTCCCGCACGCCAGCTGTGCCTTGCCAAAGCTGGTGAGCTTGCCCGGCTTGCTGGCGTCGTAGACGTCCTTGAGCATCTCCTCGCCTTCGCTTATCGTCCTCGTGGCCCAGTCCTGCACTATCTTTTTGGCGCGGTCGACGATGATCTTCTTCTTTATCGCACGTATGTCGTCGATCCCCATCAGGTTGAACTTGGCCTGAAACGGCCCAACCTTGTCGATGCTCTCAATGGCCGCCGCAATGAGCGCTGCGGTAGAGATGTCCGTGCTCATGGGTATCAGGGCGTCTCCCTTTGCCATGTTACCCTTTGTGTCCACGTTGACTTCGATCCTTCCAACCTTGGAGACTTTTTGCAGTTCGTTCAGGTTCATTTCCGGTCCGAGGAGGCCTTCGGTCTGCCCAAAAATAGCACCGATAATGTCGGCCTTCTCGACCAAACCATCAACTTCAAATTTTAACTTAACATGATACTTTACGATACCTGTGCTAGGCAATTTTTTCATAACCTCGTAGTTTGGTTGCTATATAACAAAGTTTTCTTTGCTCGAATATAAGTGCTATGTCCGCTTCAAGAGTTCGCCGATTGGCTTATCAATCATCATGTGTAAAAGTACAGATCTTTGCGGCTGCCAGTGATCCCCGAGAGATGAGGAGCATACGTTGCCAAGTCCTCGACGTGGCGCACCTTGCCATTTGTTATCCTTGCCAACGTCTTTTTGTAGAACAGGCTGACGTTATGCCTGCGGGACTGGAGCTGCGAAGCGAGCCTGCTTGTCAGGTACTTGCCCGTCCTGTCCATGTCAAGAAGCAGGATTATCTTTTTCCGCTCGCTATCGTGGCTGTCCAAGAAATCGGCGATCCCCTTAAAGTGATGGAAGACTGCAGGGTTGCCTGTGAATCCTACCCGGGCAAGCGCTTCTGCATCACGCCTGCCCTCGACCACGATTACAGAGCCTCTCTCAAATTCTTCATTGAGCATGCCGACAAAGCTTCTCAGCCGCTCGACGGTCTGGTCGTCAACGTTGAATTGGTAGTAGCCCATCGGCCGGTTGTTATGTAGCTCTTGCGAGATTTAACATTTTTGTCTCGCAACATAATAAATACACCGCACGATCTCTCATATGCCATGCAGTTGGCGCGCAAGATACTGTCTGTGCAAAACATCGAGTGTGAAACCCTGGGCTCGCTGGAAAACATGTTCAGGTCAGACAGCTTCCAGATCGAGAACATCAACGCGCAAAAGGATCATGTGCCGGCAAGTGCAAAAGACTACTCTGCGGTAGTCGTACTTGGCGGCCCAATGGCAGTCTATGACAACCTGCCATATTTGCAAAAGGAGCAGGATCTCATCAGAGACGCGATAAAAAATGACATACCGGTCCTCGGCGTATGCCTCGGCTCACAACTCATCGCGCAGGCTGCCGGTGGGCACGTCTACAAGGGCAAAAAGAAAGAGATAGGATGGCACAGCGTTTACGTGACGCCAGCCAGCAGCAATGACATTTTCAGAGGCGTAACCGACAAGACAATCAAGGTGTTCCAGTGGCATGGCGACACATACGACCTGCCACTCAATGCAAAAATTCTTGCATACTCTGATCTTTACCCCCAGGCTTTTAGGATCGGCTCCGCTGTCGGCATCCAGTTCCACCTTGAAGTCAACAAGAGCCTGATAGAGCGGTGGATACAGGAGTACAGCGCTGAAGTGAGCGCGGAAAGGATAAGGCCAGAAAGCATAATGCCAGCAGCAGGTGACATTGAAGAACTCTCTGCCAGATGCAGACAGGTGTACAGAAACTTTTCCAAGGTGCTAAGTTGAATATTGATTGTAATTGTCCGGCTTTAGGTAACTATAAAAGAAGCTGAACAGGTTTTTTGTCTCGATACAAATGGCTAATGAGAAGGTCCAAAAGATCTTTAATGACGTTTTCTCAACCAACGAAAAAGTAATCACAGAAGAACTCGCTAAAAAGATTTTGACTGAATATGGTGTCAAGGTGCCCAAGTACGCGCTGGTAAAAAGCGCGGACGAGGCTGAAAAGAAGGCGCGGGAAGTAGGCTTTCCACTTGTCGCCAAGATAGTCTCGCCTCAGATACTTCACAAGACGGACGTCAACGGTGTCAAGGTCGGCCTGAACTCCGAAGCTGCCGTAAAGGAGACGTTTAACGACATGCACGGCAGGCTGAGCAAGCAGTACAATGTCAAGGGAGTGCTTCTTGAAAAGATGGCTGCGCCGGGCGCAGAGCTCATCGTGGGCCTGCAGAACGACCCGCAGTTTGGACCTATCATAATGGTCGGCATCGGCGGCATCTATACCGAAGTTTTCAAAGACGTTACTTTTCGGGTTCTACCGATAACAAAGGAAGACGCTGTGAGCATGATGGAGGACCTGAAGGGCAAGCAGATACTGAAGGGCTTCCGCGGTGCCCCGCCAGTAAGCATGGACGTCCTTGCAAACGCACTTGTTAGCATTGGCAATCTCGGAACCGACATGGCGCCGTACTATGAGAGCATCGACTTTAACCCGGTGATATTCTACGAAAAAGACTATGTCGTTGTGGACGCCAAGATCCTGCTCAGGGACAATCCCGACCTGCAGGTAATATCAAAGGCGCAGCCGGACTCGGAGTTCATGGATCTCTTTTTTAACGCCAAGTCGGTGGCGCTCATCGGCGCGTCGCCGGAGGCCGGCAAGATAGGCAACTCGGTCCTTGAAAGTCTGGTAAAGCACGAGTACAAGGGCAAGGTGTACCCCGTCAACGCAAAGGGCTATCCAGAAATAATGGGCATCAAGGCGTACAAGAGCCTTGAGGACATACCCGACAAGGTTGACATTGCCGTCGTCACGGTGGACCTGAAGTTCGTGCCCGACCTGCTCAAGGCGGCTTCAAAGAAGGGCATCCACAACTTTGTGGTGATCTCCGGCGGAGGCAAGGAGCTTGGAGGCGAGCGCGCTGCCATTGAAGCGCAGGTAAAAGAGCTGTCAAAGCAGCTGAGAATAAGGATAATCGGCCCCAACTGCATCGGTATGTTTAACGGCGCAAACCGCCTTGACTGCGCGTTCCAGGGACACGCAAGGATGGTACGCCCCAAGAATGGCGACGTGGCGTTCCTGTCGCAGAGCGGGACTGTCGGCATTGCGTTCATGGAAAGCTCTGACTCGTTTGGCATGAGCAAAATGATCTCGTATGGCAACAGGTCTGATGTCGACGAAGCAGACATGATATGGTATCTATCTGAGGATCCACAGACCAAGGTCATTGGCCTGTACGTCGAGGGTCTTGGCGACGGCCGCAAGTTCATGAACACGGCGAAGAGGGTAATCAAGGAGCGCAGCAAGCCCATCGTAGTGTTCAAGAACGGCAGGAGCGCAAGGGGAGCCAAGCAGGCCGTGTCGCACACTGGTTCTCTTGGCGGCTCGTACGGCGTGGTCAAGGGCGCGTTCGACCAGGCAGGCATCATTTCAGTAGACAATTATGAAGAGCTGACGGCAGCGCTCAAGGCGCTCACGTGGCAGCCGGTCCCCTCAGGAGGCAGAGTGGCGATGGTCACAAACGGCGCCGGTCCCATAATTGCGGCAATTGACAACTTTGAGAGGCTGGGCCTGCAGGTGGCAGAGCTGAGCGACCAGAGCAAGAAATCGCTCAAGGACCACTACCCGCCGACTTATGTCATCGGCAACCCCTGCGACATCACCGGCTCTGCAAACGCGGACGACTATCGCTTTGCAATCCAGACATTCATTGACGACCCAAGCGTCGACATCGTCATGCCGTGGTTCGTCTTCCAAGATGACCCACTTGAAGAAACCATAGTAGACGTGCTGGCGTCGTTCCAGAAGCAAAGGAAAAAGCCGATACTGGTTGGCGCGATGGGCGGCCCGTTCACGAAAAAGATATCGCAGCGCATCGAAGACGCAAACGTGCCTGTCTACCATTCTGTCGCAGAGTGGGTGACGGCGGCAGGCGCGCTGGCAAAATGGTCGAGGGTAAAAGGCAGGGCAACAAAGTAGAGTAAGGAGCCCTTTTCCCTTTTGATTTAAATTAGCTTGCGGCGCCACTAGCATTGTTGGAAAATCCAGCACTCGGGACGCGCCGGGCTTTTGGGTTCCTTTTCATATGCGTATCAATAGCCGTCGGCACAGCTTCAGTCATTAGCGAGATTGCGTACCTTAACAGCTCGCCATTCTATTACTATGCCATCATATGGCTTGGCATCTTTGGCGCGGTGTTTGGAGCAGGGTTAGCAAAATTCCGTAAGGCAGCCCCGGCTATACGTGGCAGAATGAAGAGCAGCGTGTCATGGTCTGCCGGCGCAAAGGCGCTTAACGCTGTGTGCTGGGCCGGGCCGTTTGCCGCAATCGCTCTGTTTTTGTCGCTGTACCAGTACCTTATCCTGCTTGGCATTGGCCTTGGCAATCTGTGCACCTACCTGATGATAAAAAAGTATAGCGGCGCAGACAACCGCGAGCAGCTAGTAGTCGCGGCCATTTCGCTTGCCGCAATACCGGCTGTAGTCGCAATCGACAGCTCACTCTTTGCCACTCATCAGGATATCGCGGTGATGCTGTCAAGAATATTGATAGCAGTGGCCTATGCCGCCGGTGGCGCGTTCGCCCTTTTCAGAAAAGGAGAAAAAGCGGGCCCGGTGGGCTTCGATCCCACGACTTCCGGCTCTCTTCAATAGGATTTAGAAGGCAGGCGCTCTATCCATGCTGAGCTACGAGCCCGCTGGCGCTGTATCCACCCTCGTCGTCCTGCCAGCGAGAGCCGCACATGCTGTTGTATCGATATATTC
>DAINRX010000038.1:6948-11813 GCA_036741635.1 Nitrososphaera sp. | reverse complement strand
AATGTCCGCAAGATTCTAAAAAAGCATACGCGGCTATCCATCTGACAAACAAGAAAAGGCGACTCACACAGTGCTAGAACAGCAGGCGGAGTTAATAGCAAAGGATTGGATTGGAGTCCCAAGCGTTAAGAAAATTTTAAAGCTTCCAGTGCCATCATACCACCGTTATGGGATACACAAACCCTAGACCAACGGTAAGGGCTTCGGGTCCCTCTCCCAGAGCGCTTTTCCTCAAGGGATACACTACTATATAGTGGATTTCACCCATAGATGCGATTTTACAATTGTAAACGTCTGATATAATATACCTTAAAGTGACTTGTGTATACTATGGCAACAGATCCGGTATGTGGCATGTTTGTTGAGGAAAAGCCAGATTCCATCCAGCATACAGTCGATGGAAGAAAATACTACTTTTGCAGCACTCAATGCCTAAATGAATTTACTGAGCCTGAAAGAGAACTGCAAAAGCTAAAGAGGCATGTTGCAATAAGCATTGCCCTTACAATTCCAATTGTGATACTAACGCTTCCGCATATGTTCCCGACCCAGCTTCATGACTTTATCCCACTCCCAACGGGAGTAAGCAACTATGTGATGCTAGCGCTGGCAACGCCAATCCAGTTCTGGATAGGCTGGCGCTTCTATAAGGGTATGTGGGATGGAATAAAGGCCAAAGCATCCAACATGGATACGCTAATCGCGATAGGAACCACTGCAGCATATGTCTATAGCGCAGCGGTCACCATTGCACCGGGCTACTTTCCCTTTACAGCCGTATATTTTGAGACAGCGGCGATCATAATTACGTTGATTCTCGTTGGCAGGCTGCTAGAAACAAGGACAAAGGAAAAGGCGTCAAGCGCAGTAAGGAAGCTGGTAGACCTTCAACCCAGAATAGCTAAAGTAATAAGGGATGGCAAAGAGGAAGAAGTCCCAGTAGAGCAGGTTCAGGAAGGCGACCTGCTAATCATAAGACCGGGCGAGCGTGTGCCTGTCGATGGCGTTGTAATTGAAGGGGCATCTTCAGTGGACGAGTCTGCAATCACGGGTGAGAGCATCCCAGTAGACAAGTCAAGTGGGAATGAAGTTATCGGTGCTACAATCAACCAAAGCGGTCTTCTCAAGGTCAGAGCCACCAAGGTAGGGCAGGATACGGTGCTGTCTCAGATAATTACGCTTGTAGAAAATGCAAGGATAGGCAAGGCTCCGATGCAAAAGATGGTTGATCAAGTTGCAAAGTATTTTGTGCCTGCAGTAATTGCGGTAGCGGTTGGTGTGGGGCTTGGCTGGTATTTTGCAGGTGAAGCAGGACTGACATATTCTCTACTGGCGTTTGTATCAGTGATAATTATCGCCTGCCCTTGTGCCCTTGGCATCGCAACTCCTGCAGCGCTTATGATGGGAGCCGGCAAGGGCGCAGAGAACGGAATCCTATTCAAAAGCGGCGAGTATTTGGAAATTGCAAGGAAGGTAAACACAGTAGTATTTGACAAGACTGGCACTCTTACAGAGGGCAAGCCGTCTGTCACAGACGTGGTAGATGTGTCTGGCATCGGTGAAGGTGAACTCCTAAGGCTGGCAGCAATTGCAGAATCCGGCTCTGAACACCCGCTAGGACAGGCGGTAGTCAGAAAGGCAAGAGAGCGAGGTCTGCCAGTCTCAAACCCAGAATCTTTTGAAGCCGTATCTGGTCACGGACTCAGAGCAACCTATGGCTCTCACACAATACTGATTGGAAACAGGAAGTTGATGCATGAGAACAGCATCACAGTCAACGCAGAAGTTGATTCAACGCTAGGGCAAATGGAACACCAAGGCAAGACAGCCACGCTTGTGTCAATCGATGGCAGGCTTTCTGGAATAATCGCGATGGCAGATACTGTAAAGGAAGGTGCTAAGGAGGCAATCGATTTACTGCAGCACAGAATGGGCATCGAAGTCATTATGCTGACAGGAGATAACGAAAGGACCGCTAAGGCTATCGCTTCAAAGCTTGGCATCAAGAGGGTAATCGCGCAGGTTCTTCCGCAGGAAAAGGAAGAAGTGATTGCAAAGCTCAAGAAGGAAAAGGAAGAAGAAGATAAAGTAGTAGTCGTTGCAATGGTGGGCGACGGAATAAACGACGCGCCAGCATTGGCAAGAGCGGACCTTGGCATAGCCATAGGCTCCGGAACCGATGTGGCCAAAGAAACAGGTGGAATCATATTGATAAAAGGCGACGTAAGAGACGTGGTGACTGCGCTAGAACTAGGCAAAAAGACTGTGTCAAAGATTAAGCAGAACCTGTTCTGGGCATTTGCATACAATACCGGCCTTATACCTATAGCAGGAGGCGCTCTGGTTCCCTTCCTTGGCTTGAGTGTGTTTGGATGGCTTCCAATACTTGCTGGCGCAGCAATGGCACTAAGCTCACTAACAGTAGTGGGGAACTCGATACTGCTTGGCAGGTATAGACCAAAGTTTGCCCCATCCAAACCAGAAAATGAACAGATATACACAGAAAAAGAGCTAAAAGCAGCATACACAGAGGCTACCTAGCAGCAAGCCTGACAAACTTGTAGCCCGAGTTCTCCAACTTTTCTTTTATTTCCTCTTTTGTTATCAGCTCAGAGTCATACTCCACTATAACAGAATCTGTCATAAAGTCAATGTCTATCTTTTTGATCGCCTGCTCGCCTCTCAATTGGTTTTCAACTATGGGCTTACAAGTAGCGCAATACATCCCGACTACTTTGAATCTTTCCTTTTGTGTTTGAAGCATATTATAGCCGCAGCATCGCTTAACTGATTATAGAATAAAAAGAGAAAAGGTTTTTGGGAGCAATAAAAACCTCGTGAGACTCTATCTATCCATCCATCCTTATCAGTGTGCGAGCCTGTTATCAATAGCCATACTTGCTTGGATTTGCATCGAACTGGCTCTTGCAGGCTGCCGAGCACAGGTATACTTTTCTTCCATTGGATTCAGAGACGAACTTGGCCTTCTTTTCATCCACCATCATGTTACAAACCGGGTCTTTGAACATATATGCAGCAGCAACTATAGGGCTGTTCTTAAATAAAGAGTGCACTTTACATTTGTAAAGCGGGGCTGGAGCGGCAGAGCAATCAGGCGACTCACTCCAAAGCGGCTTCATGCACAGCGATAGGTCACCGCTTGGTCGAGACATTGATATCAAAAATAATAGCAGCAGTAGTAGTAGTATGTTTGGCTTCACATTCCAAAAAAGCTAATAACCTCTGTTTTGCATATGCATTAGCCCATGACGACGAGAAAAGATGTTAGCCTGCTAGCATGCGATGTTAATTTTAATATTAGCTCAAAAACGAGGCTTTGTCGGTCTTTTCCCACGTAAAGCCTGGCTCGTTCCTGCCAAAGTGGCCGTAGGCAGCCGTCTTGCGGTATACTGGCTTCTTTAGGTCAAGCATCTTTATTATCCCGGCTGGTCTCATGTCAAAGGTCTTCCTCACCTTGGCCTCTATCTCTTCCTCTGAAGCCTTGCCAGTCCCAAAGGTGTGTACCATGATTGACACCGGCTCGGCGAGTCCGATTGCGTAGGCCACCTGAACCTCACACTTGTCTGCAAGTCCCGCAGCGACCACGTTCTTGGCGACGTACCTTGCCATGTAGCAGGCGGACCTGTCAACCTTGGAGGGGTCCTTGCCCGAGAACGCGCCGCCGCCGTGCCTCCCCATCCCGCCATAAGTGTCTGCAATGATCTTTCTGCCGGTCAGCCCGGTGTCGCCCGGCGGCCCGCCTATTACGAACCTCCCTGTCGGATTGACGAGGAATTTTGTCCTACCATCTATCCAGCTGCTGCATACCGGCTTGATTACCTTGTTTATAACTTCTTCGCGCAGTTGGCTCATGCTGATGTCCGGCGAGTGCTGCGTCGAAACAACTACAGTATCAATACGCTTTGGAATGCCGTCTTCATAGATGACTGACACCTGCGACTTGCCATCCGGCCTGACCCAGCTCAGCTCCTTTTTCTTGCGCACCTGCGCCAGCTTCATTGACAGCTGGTGCGCCATCGTTATTGGGAGTGGCATTAGTTCAGGCGTCTCGTTCGTTGCATAGCCGAACATCAACCCTTGGTCGCCAGCTCCCTGCTCCTTGCTGCCTGACGCCGTGACGCCCATCGAAATGTCCGGGCTCTGCTCGTGCAGTGACGCAAGCACACAGCAGGAATCGCAGTCAAAACCATAATCGGGCTTGTCGTAGCCTATTTCCCTGATGGTGTCGCGGACAATTTTCTGGACGTGCACCCTGCCTTTTGAAGTAACTTCGCCGGCGACAAACACGATGCCGGTGGTGGTCATGGATTCCACCGCGACCCTTGAGTCAGAGTCTTGCCGCAAAAACTCGTCCAGTATCGAGTCGGATATCTGGTCGCATACCTTGTCAGGGTGCCCCTCGGTAACGCTTTCAGACGTGAACAGCGATCGTTTTACCATTTGCCAACTTACACCAGTAATGCAATCATAACTAGAACTCTTTTTCCAGCCTTATGAAAAGCACGTTGTTGCCCCTGATCACTACCTTGCCATAGTTTGCAAGTACGTCAGAACCGTCGAACTCCTCAGCGTCTGTAAGTATCAGGTTCATGTACGAATCGACGTTGTTCATCCTGCCCTTGTATTCAATTTCGCTTTTTAATCTCACCGCCACCTTTCTGTTAATCGCGCGCTGCAGTGTTGTCAAAGGACGTTTTGGCTGCTGTTGCGATGACGGCGAAGATGATGACAATCTAGTTAATCACTTCGCAATGAAAAAATCGTGGCTCGAATAAAAAGGTTCCTTTGTGCAGATTCATAAGCAGGTTTTGTTTACACAGTGCTGTTGGCATGATCTCTACAGG
>DAINRX010000038.1:4289-6848 GCA_036741635.1 Nitrososphaera sp. | reverse complement strand
GTTTGTCAGGGCGCTAACAACGCTAGATCAGGCAGAGGCTATTAGAAAAGTTCTGGACGTTGATCCCCAGCTAATAGTCGTCGACACCCTGACGTCGCTCTTTTCGGCAGAGTATTCAGGGCCGGCGCGGCACCTTGCGGTGATGAAGCACCTGCACGAGCTTGCTCTCCTTGCAATAAATGCCGGCTGCGCGGTCGTGATGACAAACACGGTCAGGGCTGCGCCCATAACGGTGGTTGATCAGGCCGGCAGAAATGTGGCCCAGGCAGTTGTGCCTTCACAGCAGCGCGAGTATTTGGGGAGTTCTGTCTCCATCTATTCTCACACGAAGCTCAAGCTGGAGATAGTCGACGCAGCAAAATCTGTATTCAGGGCCCTACTTGTGCAGCCGCCCGGCAAAAGCCCGGCGCAGTTTACGATAACCCCGCAGGGCACTTCAGACATTGTTATTTAGAGAAACAACGCGCCTAGATCAAGGCTGTAGGCCAAGTGTCCCGCAAACTTGACATGGTCGGCAGGGGACTAGCCCGATGGTTCCAGGGGTGCAGCCCGGTAATGCGTCTGTGTATGTGGGTACCAGACTCAATATCCACAGGACGAACCCGTAGACGACATCAAGGAATATCATTGGGACGCTTTCAAGAATTCCGAAGTATGAAATGGCGAGGTACGAGTATATGGATACCTCTTTAAGGGCACCGTTGAGGAAGTAGAGCCGCAATATGCCTCTGCATGACATAGCCTAGCTGCTAGAGGCAGCCGAGAGATAGTTAATTAAAAATTTTATACCCCATTAGATGAACTGTAGAGCGTTGGACTTTCCTAGGCAGGAGGAGCTGCTAAAGCCTCGCAAACTGCCACTTTCAATCGTCGTCCCTACGTACAACGAGTCGAAGAACATCATCAAGATACTCGACTCGATAGCTAAGGCGCTTCCTGCCAATATTGCCGCCGAGATAATTGTCGTCGACGACGATTCGCCGGACGGCGCCGGCGACATCGCAAGCAGATATGCTGAGAAAAGCCAGCTCCACGTCAAAGTCATACGCCGGCCTGCCAAGCTTGGCCTTAGCTCTGCGATACTTGCAGGCGTCCAGTCTGCATGTGGTGACATTGTCGTGGTCATGGACGGCGACTTTTCCCACCCGCCCCAGACAATCCCGCACATGCTCGAGGAGCTCCAGAACCCTAAATGCGATATAGTGGTTGCATCGCGGTACATCAAAGGCGGCTCTGTGGTAGGCTGGCCCTTCAAGCGCAGGCTCATGAGCAGGGGTGCCACCAAGATAGCGCAGGGAGCCCTTGGCATACAGGTCAAGGATCCGATGTCTGGGTTCTTTGCATTCAGGCGCCACATGATCAGCGGGGTCAAGTTTGACGCCATCGGCTACAAGATGCTACTAGAGATCCTTGTCAAGGCAAGGGGCGCCCGCATCAAGGAAATCCCATACACGTTCACCAACAGGCGCGAAGGTACAAGCAAACTGCATTCTTCTGTGATGTACGATTACATCAGAGCCGTCTGGAGGCTCTACCGCTACGGTCGGACTGTTGCCCCAGACGAAAGTCGCGCCTCCGTCCGCTTTCTCTCAAAGGCAGGAAGGTTCTACACAGTCGGCGCGACCGGCCTGCTTGTCAATTATGCCGCTTCATTCCTTTTCAGCAGCATATTCTCTGACCTCTGGTACCTGTATGCCACAGCTTTAGGCATTCTCTTCTCGATAACGTCCAACTATTTCCTCAACAAGCTGTGGACCTTTGAGGACAGGGACTTTGCGGCAGGCAGGACCTCTCTTCAATACGGATTGTTCGTTGGCTTTAGCACGCCTGGCGCGATTATACAGCTGTCGATGGTGTATGCGCTACACGGAGACCAGCAGATGAGCTACCCCGTGTCGCTGGTGGTTGCAGTCATGGCCGCGTCGATTGGAAACTTTTTGCTCAACAAAAAATGGACATTCAAGGAAAAAATGTGGAGTTAATTATCGCATAATGTATGCGATAGTGATACAAATTTGATTTTTTGTGATAAAAAGGCTTAATAGTTTATTTGATTACTTTACATGCAACCGACAGAACGCCCGCTAAATGTTAGGTAGAGACCCTCCATATCAAAAGGGGTATTTGGGGTTCCCTGCGATAGGGGGACGATTCTACCTAATTACTTCCGTAATTTCCCTCATGGCAGTCTATCAGAAGACAATTAAAGGATTGTGACGCCCAATTCGCGACAATTGGACGTATTTGAAACGGCTCCCAGAGTGCTCGCCCTGGCGCTGAACGGCGCATCACGCACCGGAAGCTAGCCCTCTACTACCGCCACCAGCTCAGCCAGACCAAATAACGAGGCTTTTAGAAGTGCTGATTGACAAGAAACTGTTGGAGTACGACGATTCAAGCGCCTGCTACTGGACTACTGTCGACGGCGTCAAAAGTTCTTGTAGATCCACTTGCACATGGAGGACATACTGCAGACCAAAATGAGCAGCAGCCTAGTTTGAGCGCCTTTTTCTTGGCTCCAGAAGGCCCATCAGCTGGTAACCGTATTCGAGGTTATGC
>DAINRX010000038.1:0-4189 GCA_036741635.1 Nitrososphaera sp. | reverse complement strand
AATCGGGAGAAAGCATAGCCATGGCTAATAGGCTACCTCGTATCTTAAAGCTTTCGCAAAGGGGTGCGCTTTTCGTCATCAGTCGAATTAAACCAAACTATTTACGCAGGCAGCCTGAGCTAGCAGGTTGATGACGGATGATACCCTTGAGGCGATTTTTTCAATGCAGAAAGAACTTGCGTCAACGATGGACCTTTCCCGCTACCCGACTTCTGCCGAAGGCAGAGTATCGGCCCTTTCCACGGCAATAATCCACGAAGCAGTCGAGCTTCAGAGGCTCACGAGCTGGAAGTGGTGGAAAAAGCCGGCGTCGTTTGACAGCAGGGCTGCAAGAGAAGAGCTCATTGACATCTGGCACTTTGTGGTTCAGGCATCGATCGAGCTTGGCATGACCCCTGCCGACATTCTTGACGAATACAAGAAAAAGAACAAGGTCAACCGTGACAGGCAAACTTCAGGCTACTAGCCCGGCTAGCTTCGCAATGTCGACTGTGCCGGTCATGTCCAGAATTGCAACCTGCTTTCTGAAAGCATCAACATCTGCCTGCGATGATTGCAATGTCGGATAAGGGCCCGCCGCTCCGATTATCCTGCCGCCGGCGTCAACTCCGTTCTTGTGTAGCGAGAGCAGCGCCTGACCGGGCCTGTGCCCTCTGACGTCCCGCCCGCAGACAATGATGCGCCGCAGCTTTGGGTGACCAAGCGTGAACCTTATCATGGCGTCGATGCCCTTGTTTTCCGAGAGCAGCCTGCCGGCGATGGCGACCCTGTCCATCATGTCGGATTTTGAAATTTTTTCAAGCAGGTCGATGCTTCCAAGCGTGCAGATTGCCATTTCGTCGCCCTTGCCAAGGTAGTATTCGTGCTTTATTGGAAGCACGGCCTCGCATATCTTGCCGGCAGCGTCGTCGAATTTTTTCTTGCTCATTATCTCAATCCCCAGCTTACCTTGTTTGCAGGCGTCACCTTGACGAAAGGCGCTTCACCCTCGTTCCAGGGATCGCTCCGGACCCATTCAAACCTGCTATGGAATATCTTGTACAGCCGTGCAAACTCGCTTCCTCTTTCTATTATTGCGGCAGTGCCTTGCACGCATACTGCCTTGTTGCCGACCGAGTTGTAAACGTCCACTACAAGGGCAACACGGCCATTCTGCCGGATGTTTTCCAGCTTTCTTGTTTCAAGGTCGGTTGCAAAAAAGAACACGCCATCTTCAAACACGTATGACACCGGCGCCACGTGAGGGATATCGTCGTGGCACGTGGCGATCCTACACGCCTCGTTGCGGCTCAAAAAGTCCCTCTCTGCCTTGGTAAAGGTCACTCGGCCCAACGGAAGCATTTTGCAGTTTCTGCTATTTATTGTATATAGCCGGCGCGACTTGAACTCATTAAATATCATGTCAGCGTAAAAATTGTAATGGCATCCAAAACGGATGTTACCCAGATCAGGTGCTCTATCTGTGGCAAGGTTTTTCTGACTCGGCAGGAAGTGGAAGAGCACACCAAGCGTGACCACGTGGAACAGAAAAAGCCTGCAGGTGTGACCTAGACTCCACTCTCTGTTTTTTTGTAGCCCCGCCACCGGCTGAACCTTACCATGAACACGCCGGCCCCGATCACCATGAGAGAGATGGCAAGAAAGCCAGGCTGCACCATCGACCTGAGAGGCTCAGGAGCAGTGGACGAAAACGTGCAGTCGCTTTCATTTTCACTTTCATTTTCGCATTCTTTGATTACCGGGAAGGCCAGAAGTACGGCGACAAACGCTACAAAAAGCCCCACCCCTGCCGACGATACTATAGCGCCTGACTTGGCCAGCCCTTCAAGCGACAAGCAACTATATTGTTTGCGCCGGCGGTTGATATTCGTTTGCTGTTGTTGTTAAAGCCCTGCAGGGTCAATAGTCACGAACCGGTACGAGTCTTCCTTTCGCACCCGCTTGAACTGGCTGTCAAAATAGAGGAACGGCAGGTCGCCGTAAACGTGCCTGTCCCATAGCTCGTGGACACCGCCAAAGTAGTCCTTCTTGACCCTGCCCTTCATCCGGAGAAGCTCGTGCGCAAGGACATGCGAGACCCTTGGGCAGTTCTTGTCAGCGAAAAACGCGTAGCGCTTGGTTTCAGAAGCCTCGCTGGCGGGCCGCTGCCACCACGTTATCCCCAGGTTTTCCGCAGTGTAGCCTTCGGTGTTGCAGTCAGTAAAGAACGGCTTGAAGTAGGCAAGGTAAAAGTGGTAGACCTCTTTGCCCCGCTCGGTGTGATCCCTTGTAAGGTAGGCGACAGACATCCTGTCAAACATCTTGCCTGTAATCACAGGCAAGATGTCGGCTTCGACCGGCAGTTCGACGTCGAAATACCGGCGCATCCACCACTTGTAAAAGCGCGACATTGCCGAGACATAGCCCCAGTCCTCTGCCTGCATGCGCTGCCATTCCCTGTTCTTTGCGACGTATATGAAAAAGACCTTTTCTGCTTTCATCAAGTCAGTAATCGCCGTGATGGTGCGCGTGGCTGCTGCCCCCGCAGCTGCACGAGTGATCGTCCCCGCCAACCCAGCCGGCCTTGTCATCACTCCCGGCCTGTGGGTGGTCCTTGCTCATGTGCTTTAACAACTTGTAATCGGAATCAAAACCCTCTCCGCATATAGAGCAGTTCTGCAGTATCCTGAATTCTTTCAACGCGCATGATTAGATTAAGAAAGGAATTAAAACTTTATGATGGCACCACATGGCTGCCAGCTACGGCCCTGTCAAGTACAAGATAAGCACGATGCAGAGCTTTTTGACAAGGAACCTTGTTGCCCTAGGTTATGATAGCGACTGGGAAAGCAAGAACAGGGGCCCTTTCAGGTCGACAGCCGGGCTGACAAAGGCAGCAGGCATCAGGGCAGATGACTTTGTGCTGAACGTTGGCTGCGGCACCGGCGTGGTGTCAAGGGAAGTGGCGCGGAGGCTTGCTTCTTTCGGCCTGGTTATAGGATTCGACTTTTCATGGGGCGCCCTCAGCATAGCCAAGTCGTCTGTTCCATCCGGCCATTTTGTTGAAATGGATGCTGAGAACATCGAGATGCATGCAAAATTTGACAGAACAGTGTGCCAGTACGCCCTGATGTTCTTCACCGAGCTCGCAAAGGCACTTGTACAGCTCAGGGCGCTGCTAAATGAAGAGACAGGCTGACTGGCAGTTGCAGTGCATAGAACGCCACAGAGTGTGCTCTACTTTAGGATCGCAATGGAGCCTGTGCTGCGCTACATACCGGACATCAAGCCCACTGGAGCCCCGAACATCCACTACCGCTTTGGCAACGCTGACGACCTGAAAAGAGTGATCTCTGCGGCAGGATTTTCCGGTGTGTCCATTAAAAAATCCGTTTTTGAGCATCAGGCTGGAACCTTTGAGGAAGTATTGGTCTGACTATTTGTCCACCTCCGCAATTTCGATAAGCTCTAGAATAGAAAGCAGCGGGATGCTGTACGCAATCAAGGCAGAGGCAGAAGAGAAGACAAGGCGATTCAAAAAGGGCAGCATCGTAAATTTTCCTTAGGAAGTGCTCATTGCCGCGGCGCAGGCGCAGCAAGACTGATGTCTATGCTACCAGATGCCCCGGAGACCTGATGCACTACATTTAAAACAATAGCATACGCATAATATTGCATTGTATCTTAGCGCTCGATTGAGGATCCTCCTTCTTTCGCTTGCGTTTTACGCAGTTTTGGCCTTTCCCATTAACTATGCTCACGAAGCTGGACATCATTGGGTGTGTGTGGCAGGCGCCCACGAATCGCAGATATGGCTTTCTGTAGAAGGAGGCCACCAGACCTGCAGCGGCAATCCAGAAAACATTATGCTATACTACGCTTCTGGAGGAATGATGGGCCTCGGGGTGGCACTGGCGCTGACTGTAACGTCGCTCAGACTTTCTCCAAGATACGGCGCGGGTCTTATTCCGGCAGCCCTGTTGCTGACAGGTCTTACCTATTCAGTAGACAACTTTGCCAAAATCTTTCTTGAAGTGTTCCTTACAGGCATCTATCACAGCAGCTTGGGCGGGGTTCTCATGGCACCGTTTCAGATCGGCATTTTGTTTGCCATATGGCTCAATCTACACAAGATAGGCAGTGTTACTATTAGCATGAGCTATTTTTCAAATAGAACTGCCGAATATAATTCAGCCGGTTAATCTTCAGG
>DAINRX010000037.1:0-11993 GCA_036741635.1 Nitrososphaera sp. | reverse complement strand
CACAAAACCAACACAAATTATAATTAAGGCGTCTGACTGCTGTTGCACTGCATATATATGACGATGAATGACAACAGCGCGTGGAACCCTGACAGGAAGCAAAAGGTGCCAAAGGTGGAGGACATCCTCAAGGCGCAAGAGTTGCTGGCTGGCACCGTCAGGAAGACGCCACTTCAGAGTTCAAGCACTTTTTCAAGGCTCGCCGGGACTAGCCTGTTTCTCAAGCTGGAATGCCTGCAGCTGACCGGCTCGTTCAAGGTGCGCGGGGCATCCGTTAAGGTAAGCAAATTGTCAGACAAGCAGGCTGGCTACGGCGTCGTTGCCGCCTCGGCAGGCAACCACGCGCAGGGAGTCGCGTACGCCGCGGCAAGGAAAAGCATCCCCTGCACCATAGTCATGCCGCAGAACGCGTCGCCGGCCAAGGTCTCTGCGACGCGGTCGTACGGCGCCAAGGTTGTCCTGAGAGGAGCAAACTATGAAGAAGCATGGGCCGCTACGCAGGAAATAGCCAAGGACGAAGGCAGGACGATAATCCACGCTTTTGACGACCCGGACGTTATAGCGGGCCAAGGGACGATAGGGCTTGAACTTCTCGAAGACCTGCCCGACGTTGACAGGATATACCTGCCGGTGGGAGGCGGAGGGCTTGCAGCCGGCGTGGCTATCGCAGTAAAGTCCCGCAGGCCGAGCGTCAAGGTAATAGGAGTCGAGTCAAAGGCATTTCCGGCAATGAAAGAGTTGGTGGCGAAGGGCTCACTCCAGTCGCTAAAGCATGGCTACAGCATCGCAGACGGCATTTCAGTAAAGCAGCCTGGCAAGCTGACATACGAGATAGTCAGCAAGCTTGTCGACGACATTGTTCTGGTGGACGATACCTCGATAGTCAAGACGATGTTCCTCCTGATGGAGCGCGCCAAGATAGTGGTAGAGCCCGCAGGCGCAGCAAGCCTTGCATACCTCCTGTCAAACGGCGGCCACGCAGGCAAGAAAGATAAAGTCATCTCTATCCTGTCTGGAGGCAACGTCGACATGTATCTCTTGGGTCAGGTGGTGGCAAAGGGTCTCATGCAAATGGGCAGGATGCTCAAGATATTCATACTGCTGCCGGACAAGCCCGGCGCCCTCAGGGGCGTGGTTGACGGCATCGCAGAGCTAAGCGTCAACATTGTCGAGGTGGAGCACGATAGGCTGAGCTCCAACATCCCTGCAGGCACTGCAGGCGTCTACCTGAGCCTCGAGATCGAGGATGAAAAGCACGCGCAGCGCCTGATAGAGTTCCTGAAACGAAAGGGAATAGAGTTCAAAGTAGTTAGCTGACGTAGTTGTATTCCCGGAAGCCCGCCTTGTCGGCAGTAGTTCCGCCTAGCTTGACTAGGACGAATTCCTTGTGGGCGCGTATGACGGAATCTGTAAAGGCGCGCTCATTCCTGTGCAGGCGCTCATATTCCTCCATTGAGAGCTTTTGCCTCGGCCCAATGTCTTCGTCGAGATCCATCCTCTTCACAATTTCCTTGTACTGCGGCTGTATCAGCCCGCTGAACACCATCGCGCTGCTTCCGCTGCCGTATGAGCCAAAGCCGATGCGCTTGCCCTCAAGGTCGGTTCCCTTCTTGAACTCGAATTCAAGCAGGCTCCTCAGACCCATATACATCGAGGCTGTGTAGAGGTTGCCGATTATCGCCGATGCTTCAAGCGAAGTGGCCATCTTGTTCTCGTACACCTCGTTGTAGAACGACGTCTGCATAAAGCCGCGCCTGAACCGCTCGTCGGCCTTCATAAATTCAGTGTCAGCAAGAATCGATTCAATTGTCCCGCGCGCATCCTTGGGCTGCGGCTCCTGCATCCCGACTTCCTTGGTTACGTACTTCCAGCGCGGGAGGTGGCGCCACTCGTGCCTAAGCAGGTATGCCAGCGCCTTCTCCCCCATCTTCCTGTAGGGGAGGTGCACTGCAAAAAAGTCGATGTGGTCCGTTATGGACTCGCCGTCCTTGAGCTTGATGAGACCAGATTTTATCGCCTTTTCCTTGTAGCTGTCAAACGCCTTCCTGACCGATATTAGGTAAAGTAGGTTAGAGTAGCTGCCGTTCACAAGCGGCGTTTCCTTGCCAAACGGCCGGTAAAAGTCGTACTCGTTCTTGATAGTTGTAGAAGCGACCTTTTGGTCAAATGCCATGAGGCGCGGGTTCTCTCTGATAAGGAGGGCGACTGCGCCTGCTCCCTGAGTATATTCGCCGGAAGAGCCGATGTCGTATTTTGCGATGTCGCTCACAATGACGACGGCGGCCTTGCCATTGTTCTCTTCCGCCCTTATCCAGTTGGCATTATCATAAAGCGCGTACGATCCACTCACGCAGGCAAACTTGCACTCGATTCCGCCGGCGTGCTCAAAAGAGCCCTCGCCATAGATTTGCTCAAGCATCCCGATGACAAAAGAGTTCATGGCTTTTGATTCGTCCAGCGACGATTCAGTGGCGACGTACACCCTCCCGATATCCTCGGGATGCAGGTGATTTCTCTGCATGAGTTTGAGGCAGGCGTTTGCAGCCATGCAGGCAGAATCCTGATTAGTGTCAGCGATGGCCATCTTTTTAATTCCTATACCGTACTCGAGCTTTTGCGGATCAATGCCCCGGGCTTCGGCAAAATCCTTGTAGTCAAGATAAAGTTTAGGGACATAGATAGCCAGATCGTCAATCCCTACTATTGGCATTACTGGAAACCAGATCCGTCATAGTCATTTAAAGGTATTTCTAGAGATATTTGACCCAGACATCTAATTTATTTGAGCCAGCTCTTGTAAGATACTCAGGTATATTTAACAATTGCAGGATATGCCAGAAAGCTGCGCTACATACTTGAAAATATGGCGCGCGCGGCAGTTCCGCCCCAGCTCTATATTTGAGATAAAAGCATTCGTCGCATGTTTTATATTTTGTATGGTTTTACTACCTTTTAGGCACTAGGGATGGGGCAGGAAAGGGACTTTTTGCACAAGCTCTGCGAGTCTATCCTCAACGCCGACAAGACCGTGAGGTTCGCCGGCGTAATAGACAACGAGGGCAAGCTGCTGATTGGCAGGTACCGCGCCGACGTTCCGTCTCCTCTCATCAAGGCGAACATGGAGCAGAACACAAAGGCGACTTCGTTTTACAGCGCGTACCAGGCGCTTGCAATCAACAAGAGGTTCGAGTCGGACCTCGGGCAGATACGCTTTCAGGTCACCGAGTTTGACAAGGTGACGCTCGTGTCAATTCCGCTGACTGCCCAGAGCGATAGGTACCTGTGTATCTCGCTTGACGCCCCGACGTACCACGAAAGAGTGATACCCAAGATTCTCGACATCATTGGCTAGCATCACGTTTAAATTGTCAATATGCTAGACTACAGTTACATCGACCAAACCGATGGGGAACAAACTGTCTGGTGGAGGCGCAGTGAATGAGAATAGCTGCGCTTCGCCAGACTCTTTTACTAACTAATCAACCATCCTGATGTCCAGTTCGTCGTACGCGTCCTTGACGGCAAGCAAGAACAGGTCGTCTTCGTATATTAGCAGCCAGTCCTTGATGCCAATTACCGGCAGTTTGCGCACGAGGATCTTGCCGCTGTCGTTGAGCATGACCGTCAGGTAGGCAAACTTGGGCCGCCTGCTTTGGAGCTTGAAGAGCGTCTCCTGAAGCTCGATTCCCTGCTGGCCTCCCTGAATGTTCAGCTTGACGATGTCGCCGTGCCTGTTTTCAATTTTGGCAGTGACGTAGCTCTGCCCCACATCGAACCGGTCTATGTGGAGCATCACCTTGTTGACGGCCGACGACGTCTCTGGCAGCTCATTATACAGCGTCTCTGAGAGCTTGTCAAAGAAAATTTTTTTCATTGATGATGCACGCCCACGCCCGAAGGCATGCTTTTCCTTGCAAACCTCTGCAACAGCAGCACTGCGCCAAGCACGCCGGCGACAGCGGCCACGATTGCGCCTGTTGGGAACTCTGGCACCACCACTATGCCCCTCGCTATGCCGTTTCTTGTAGTGTCTACAGGTTGGCCGTCCCTCACCAGACCCTTGACCACGATTTCGATCCGGTAGTTCTCGTTGTTCGGGAAATCTATGGTCTGCGTGCTAATTCCATCCTCTGCTGTCAGGTCGGACTGGCTGTACACTTCGTTACCCTCGCTGCCCAGTATCCTCAGGTCGTAAATGACGTCGGCGTCCAGCCTGCCGCCGGAGAACGCGTCTGAAAAGTCTAGCTTGAGGGTTGACTCGGTATCCGCGTTGAGCTGGCTTGGGGTCCATTCTGCCGCGACATTGATGCCTCCAGTGTCTGTCGACATCTCTCCCGATGTCTGTATATTGGCCTCTGTAGAAGGCGCAAGGGTAAACGCCATCTGCGAAGCATTGTCAGGCACATTGCTAGCCATCCTGACGATGTCGTTCTTGTTCAGGAGGTAGTGCAGGGTAAGCTCTGTTTCAGAAGTAAATGGGTCGATGACAAGCATCCTTCCGGATATCGGCTTGCCGTTGACAGTTGCTGCAAACGAGGTAGCATCTCCCACTCCAGCCATAGACTTGGGGATCTGGACTTCTTCGTGGACGTAGACGCTCGTTTGTTCTAACCTGCTGACGTTCCAGTCAAACGGCATGGACCACACGAACGTCTGGTTCTGCGCGTCAAAGTTAAAGTCCTTCACCTGATCATAATACGATATTATCGTGGTATCATAGGCCTGACCATTGTATTGCACCTGTTTCGTAAAGACGTCGCCCACGCTGAGCCACGAGTCAAAATTGGGGATGTCCTGGTCCGCAAAGATGTTCCTTATGTTATCGACCCCAAAGATCTCGACACGGAAGTGGTAGATGCCGCCTTCAAGAAATATAGGCCCTCTGATGTTCACCGTCCCGCCGGGATCGGCAACCCAAGCGTTTAGAAACTGCTCCTGCGTTCCAAAGATCTGGAGATCGCCCTCTGCAGGCTGCACCTTTAGCCGGAGCAGGCCGCTTTCCGTGTGAAAGAGCGTGGGTTGCATTACGGTCACTGCGTCATCTCCGATTCCTTTTTCTACGGAAATGAAAAATGTGGTATACTTGATAGTTTGATTGTTGTTTGCATCATACAACCTGAATAGCATGTATGCATCCTCTTTGGTAGCGTCTGTCAGTACAGGCGGATTAACCTGTACAAGAAGCTCTGCATTCCTACCGCCAAGCGTCGCAGTAAACGTTTCCGAAGTCAGGCCATCCGCAAAAGCCTTTTGACCGGGAAATGCGAGCGCAATGATTGAAGAGACGAGAACGGCGGCAAGAGCAAAAGCCAAGACCTGTTGTATGCCCGCCTGCACGCGAATAATGTGTGTTTGTGCATATTTAATTCTTGACGCGTGCGCGCTCCAATGATTTAATTATCTCGTAGCAGCCAATATTGAACGGGTGTCTCCAAGGCAGAAGGTTGCTGCAATAACATCAGCAGTAGTAGTAGTAGTAGCTACAGCGGCTGTCATTGTAGCAGCAGTTTTTGTGGCATCGCCAGGGCAGAACGGTACGACAACTTCTTTTGCCACAAACAGTTCGACAGGCACACTCACTATCATTACCGTCTCCGGCGGATCGCCGATAGGCGGGTCGACGTACGTCATCACGCCCAACCTGTTCGATAGTTCTGCTGCCAACTATACGATTCAGGACGGAGGCAGCGGCGACAGAAATGGAGCCGCCGGCGTTGTAACAATGTCTGGCCTGCAAGACGGAAGATATGTTGTAACGCAGCTGGAGGCACCTTCAGGATACCAGAGGGACAGGCTGTCAAAGATAGTCGAAATAGTGAATCAGGGCGACGATGTTGCGACATTTAACAGCATCTCAGGGTCCGAAGGTGAACAACAACAGCAGCAAAACGGCAGCATGCCGATAAGAAACCTGACCTATACCGTAAAATTTGAGTGCGGCACAATATCAGGAAGCGAGGGGCCTCTGAGGCCAGGCCATTACGACACTGACATCGGCATTCTGAACAAGCAGGAATTCCCGGTAAAAGTCATGTGGAGCGCCACTCCAAACGACGGCAGTAACACAAACTCGATATTAAGGACCCTACAGCCACAGGGCTCGACAGACATAGTGTGCAATGACGTGCGCAAGGTCCTTGGAAACGATCAGAGATTTGTCGAAGGGTTTGTCATCATTAACGTCCCACTTGAGCCGGGGCTTTTGGGCACGCTATCAGAAGGCACGGTCATTCTCGGCCGCACAATTGAGGACATAAACATGCTCGAGGTGCAGGCGTTCTACACGGCCAATGCGCTTGCCGAGCTGCCACACCAATCGTACGTGGACAAGATAACGTTTGCGATTGTAAATGACACAAGCGGCAAGATACCGGTACCAATGATCGGAAAAACGCTTGACATCACTGTGTCGTCTGAAATCAACCAGGTGTCCGATCCGGAGATGAAAGTCAAAAGCGCGCTTGCCGAAACGTACGGTCTGTCAGAGCAAGAGCTGCAAGCTCTTGAAGTGGATATCAGGGATGTTAGTGTCGGCGTCGGCACTATGATAGACGACCACGCGATTTCGCTGTCAACCGTCCTGCCGCAGGCAAGCGGATAGCTAGCAGTTCCCATAGGGACACAATAAAAAAACAATATATTCTCCCCCCACGGTTTCTCTTGCATGGCGAACTTTACCCTTCCTCAATTGCCTTATTCATACGACGCACTAGAGCCGCATATTGATGCCAGAACCATGGAAATTCACCACACCAAACATCATCAGGCGTACACGGACGGCCTTAACAAGGCGATAGACAGCCTTGGGCCGGAATGGCAGAACAAGAACGACGTTATCGAGATCCTGAAGAATATCGACTCTGTACCGGAAAGCGCAAGAAGCGCTGTCAACTTCCATGGAGGGGGCTACAACAACCACACGCTCTTCTGGAACAACATGAAAAAGGGCGGAGGTGGAGAGCCTTCTGGCGAGCTGGCAAATGCGATCAAGGAGGCTTTTGGCAGCTTCAACGACTTCAAGGACAAGTTCTCAAAAGATACAGTGGCGATACAGGGAAGTGGATGGGGCTGGCTCGTGCGCAACAAGAACACGAATGCAGTCCAGTTCATAACGATGCCAAACCAGACTAGCCCGTGGACAAGGTGGAACAAGGAGAAGCTTGTCCCATTGCTTGGGCTTGACGTATGGGAGCACGCCTATTACCTGAAGTACCAGAACAAACGCGCCGACTATGTCGCCGCGTGGTGGAACGTGGTCAACTGGGACGAAGTAAAGAAAAGGTTCGATCAGGCCTAACTTAACTATAACTCCCTCTTCACTTTTTGAACAAAAAGAAAGGTAGGAGATTTTTGCGACTATGTCGTTACTGGCTTTGAACCTCTGCCCTTGAAGAAGAACACCGCCGCTACGCCGCCAAAAATTGCGGCCAGCACGCCGATAAAGACTGCCATCTGTCCAGTCTCTGTTGACAGCATTGGTGTTCCAGAGCCAGTGGATGGATTCTCTGATGCTGCCGTTACTCTCTCCTTTGCCAGAATGGTATTTTCATTACAGTTGCTTCTTTCAATCCCAAGCTGTTCACATTGAGTAAGCTGCTCTGGTGTAGCTGTTGTTGCTCCACCACCAACACCATATTGGGCATGTACGACCTGCGTCGAGATCAGGAGTGGTCCAATTGCTGTTGCAGCTATCATCAGCAGTAGGGCTGGATTCTGGAGAAAGATCTTTGCTCTGGTCATCCCAAGACAGTCGTAGAAGTATGTTATTAGGATTTAAGAAGATAGTAATCATTTTAGAACACGAATTTTCCTGTACTTGATTTCATTCTAATTGAAGGTTATTAGGATAACCCTTCAGATTGTTGTTCTATCATTGCCAACCATATCTTTCTGGTAGAAAAAGAAGCAGCAATATGACCTTAGAACTAACAGGCAGACGCATCCTTTCGTCGCATCTTAGGTTGCCATCACTGCCGTCTAAGCTGCCGGAATTGCGTCGGCTAACCAATAATTAGCTTGATGAAAACATTATCCCAAGCCTCTGCATGACGAGGGACGGCTGCCATCTCGGGTGCGGAGGTTGCATCAAGGTTGGCTGGGTAGTACATAGATTGGCTTGTTCATTTTCTTGGCGATCCCAAGAAAAATCCCAGCCAACCTATACATTATGGCGTTACAATTTGGAGGCTGAAAACCATACATAGTTGTGACTGCTCAATTCATTTCATGCCGTACCGCGTGGTCTGCCCTGCCTGCGACGCGTCGTTTTCAAGCTATGAAAAATACGTTGACCACGTCTTCAAAGATCACAGCGATCAGCCGGCGCTTCGCATGAAGGCAAGAATCGTGCGTGACTAGCCGCCGCTTCGCAGGTCTACAAAATTGACAAAGCCGTAATTTTCCCGCGCGGTCCTGCTCACTGCCATGTTGTAGTTGTAGATCTTGGCCGAGTATTCCTGCAAGACTGGCATCATGCCGTCTATCGACCTGTCAAGGTAAAAACCCGGGCAATCTCCGGTGAATTGGAAGGTGGCGTGCACGACAGGCTGCCCCCTTGAGTCAGCCTCAAGCCATGAAGCAAACGGGTAAAGCCAGCAGACGCCCGGCTTGTCTGGGTGTATGCCGCAGTAGCCCTTGTCGTCTAGGAACCTGCAGCGAAGCGGCGTCCCGTCCTCTTCTTCCCGCTCGTCCTTCTTGCGCTTGAGCGATATCATGCTAAGCGTCGTTATCACGTTGCCAAAGGCTTCCTGCTCCTGCCAGCTTGAGATCCTTGTTTCATTTTTGACAAACTCGGCCTTAGACGCGTATCCTACCTTTCTTGCCACTTTTGCAATGTCGTCCTTTGTCAAAGGCAGCCTGCCCTGCCGCTCGCAGCAGTTGTGGCAGTCTGGCCAGAGGCACCTCCACAAAACGTAAAGGCTGTCCCTTGCAAGCATCGGGATGTGAAAGATCACGCCGCCGACTTTAATCTGCGTATCCGTTACGTCGTCGCGCCTGCCAATCTGCAGGTCGTATAATTTTGGATCTATTTTCCACTTTTTGGAAAGCAAGTCGAGCGAGTCCTTGACAGAGTCCAAAACTATATCATAAATTATAAACCCGGCAGTTTAAATGTACCTCAATCGAATTGCTGAAGAGCCCGCAGCGAAAGAAACCCGCGGACGAAGCGGAGGAGCAACAGATTATCAAGAGAAAGGGCAAGCATGCGTCCTCCACAGAGAACCGCAGGATGGTCTGGGAAAACGTCGTGTGGCCGCTCGTTCTTAAAATAAACAGGTCATATTTTACCCTAAAGGAGTACCATGCCAAGAGGGATGAATTTTGCAGAGTCACGGGCGTCCCGCCGTCAAAGGTCGCCGGCGGCTTTGTGTCGCTCTTGATAAAGAACATAATCACCAAGAACAAGAACATTTACTCTATCCACTACAGGCTCATACCCTACATGAGGAAAAAGGCCCCCCTTGAATATGGCCTTGTAATTAGAGAAGTCAACACAAAACACTAGAATTAATCAATGTCAGCTAGGCGCAGCAGGATTTTTTCGATAGAGTCAAATATCGGAGGAGCAGTCGGGTTTTTGGTTAGCCCGGTCGTCTAGTGGCCAATCTCCAAGGTTGAGGGCTAGGGATTCCAGGCTCTGGATCTTACTAGAAAGGAAAGAAAAGAAACCTGGAGACAGCAGTTCGAATCTGCTCCGGGCTACCATTTTCTTTTCTTCTATACCTTCGGCCCCGCATCTACTATCTCTTTCTGCACGCTGCCAAACTTTTCAAAGTTCTTGACAAAGAGCGCCGCCAGCCTCTTTGCAGCCGCGTCGTACCTGTCCTTGTCTGACCAAGTGTTTCTCGGGTCAAGAACATCGTCTGGCACGCCGGGGCACGACGTTGGCATGTCAAGGTTGAATATGTCGTGATGCTTTACTGGAACCTTGTCTATTTCGCCGTTGAGCGCCGCCGTGACCATCGCCCTCGTGTAGGTGAGGTTCATGCGCTTGCCGACTCCGTACGGGCCGCCAGTCCAACCGGTGTTGATAAGATACACTCTTGTGCCGTGCTCGGTTATCTTTTTTCCAAGCATCTTGGCGTACTGGGAAGCGTGCAGAGGCATGAAAGGCGCGCCAAAGCAGTGCGAGAATGTCTCTTTTGGCTCCGTGATGCCGCGCTCAGTGCCTGCCAGCTTGCTCGTGTAGCCGGACATGAAATGGTACATTGCGCCTTCCTTTGTCAGCTTGGCTATTGGAGGCATAACTCCAAACGCGTCTGCTGTCAGAAATACGATGACCTGTGGGTGGCCGGCGACGCTTGGGATTACTGCGTTGTCAATGTAGTCAAGCGGGTAAGCGACGCGCGTGTTTTCAGTAAGGCTGCCGTCGTCAAAGTCCGGCTCCCTGCTGCCGTCGCCCCTCATGACTACGTTTTCCATCACCGACCCAAAGCGTATAGCGTTCCAGATCTGCGGCTCTTTTTCCTTTTTCAGGTTGATGCACTTGGCGTAGCATCCGCCTTCAAAGTTGAAAATTCCATTGTCCGACCAGCCGTGCTCGTCGTCTCCAACCAGCCGGCGTTCCGGGTCTGCAGAAAGTGTAGTCTTGCCGGTGCCTGACAGCCCAAAGAACAGGGCGGTGTCGCCATCTGCGCCCACGTTGGCAGAGCAGTGCATCGGGAAAACGCCCTTCCTTGGCAGGATGTAGTTCATGATGGAGAATATAGCCTTCTTTATTTCGCCGGCGTACGAAGTCGATCCGATCAGGACGATTTTTTTCTTAAAGTTGATGATGATGAACGTTTCACTGCGTGTGCCCTCTTCTTCCGGAATTGTCGCAAAGTCGTCGCACGAGAGCAGCGTGAACTCGGGCTTGTGGTTCTTGAGCTCCTCCTGCGACGGCCTGATGAACAGCTGGCGCGCAAAGAGGTTGTGCCACGCCCTGTTGTTTATGATTCTGATTGGCAGCCTGTTTTCCGGGTCCGCCCCGACAAAGCCGTCAAAGATAAAGAACTCCTTGTCCTCGACGTGCTTTTTCATTCTCCGGAATATCCTGTCAAAGTTCTCTTCGGAGATAGGGTGGTTGACCTTGCCCCAGTCAACTGTGTCGTGAGTGACCTCGTCGTCGACTATGTACTTGTCGTCCGGCGACCTGCCGGTGAACTTGCCTGTCTTGACAGAGAGTGCGCCAGTTGACGAAAGGACGCCTTCCTTTCTGCTGATTATGAGCTCGACCAGTGACGGAACCGACAGATTGTGATGAACCCTGCCAATCTCGATCTCCATCTCTGCGAGCTGTACCATGGACTATGTAGTTATAATCTTTGGGTTGTCTCCTACAAGCATTTGTAACTCTACAAGCAGTGACAGTGCCGTGCAGATTTAATGGATCGACTGCAGTAATCATAGGAGTAAGTTCTTCTACTTCTATCCACGCACGTAGCCTATGCAGATCTTACTCGAACAGATCTTTTCTTGCCAGCTGCAGCTGGCGCGCTGTAACGGGTTTTGAGCGTTGAGATAAAGTGGTTGATTTCATCAGGCGTCAAAAGGACCATGTCTACATCTAGAGACAAGCTTTGTGTGAGTAAAAGCTGGTAGCTTAAAAAGATTTTTCTGCTGTTCACGCTCCATTTTCGCGTTCGTCTGCAAACTTTTGTCTTTAGCTAGCAAAATTGTGGGCGGGGCGCAGCTATTGCTGCTTTAGCGCCTGCCGGATCTCGCCGGCTTTTTTCGCAAGGATGTCAAGGAACTCTGCAAACTCGGCTTCTGTCGCGTTTCTCTTAAGCGCCCGGCGTGTCTGGTAGTGGAACGAGTTGTAGATGCGCCCGATTGCTATGCCAAAGGCAAAGTCGTCACGATTGTCGACAGGGATGCGGCCAAGGTTCTCTTGGATTTTTTTGATTTCGCCTGTGTTTGACACGGTTTCGTCTATCTTTCCAAGTACCGCCTTCTTTACCCGCGCATCTATCATCTGCAGCAGGTCTCTGTCGGCTAATGCAGTATTAAAA
>DAINRX010000036.1:10591-12076 GCA_036741635.1 Nitrososphaera sp. | reverse complement strand
TTCTTCTGTAATCGATGCCTTTGGCCTTTCTTTTCCTCGCATCGGTTCTCTAAGATGGACTTGCACGTGTTCCATCAAAATGTATTCATCGGCTAGCGATTCACCACATATTTTGCATTTCCAGCGGGAAGATGGTGGTGATGACGGCAAGTTATCAGATATAGATTACATTGAATTTACCTCTTCCTTGACCTTTTGAATAATACTGCTACTGCAATTGCAATCTAATCGTCAGATAAATGACTAATAATGTAAAGGGCTGGGATGAGGTCATCAACGACCCTTATTGGGTCACTACAAGCCCGAAAGCCGCTCTGGGATGAGGCGGCGAGTAGGCCTTGGTATATGTTAAATAGAAAATCAACATTTCTCTGGCATGAGCAATATTGTTGTTGCTCTTGCGTCGTCTGCGGTGGTGGTTCTTGCAACTGGCGGCGCTGTGCTGTCGTTGAAATTTAGACTCCATGAGTATGTTGTGATTCGTGAATAAATAAACTAGTACCTGACATGGATGTCGCCGGACACAACGCTCACGTCGCCGCTGCTGTTTGTGCGAAGCAAGAGCGATCCATCCTCGTTGACATCTGCTGCAACACCCTGATGAATCGTCCTGCCATTTTGCATTACTGCAACTCTGTGGCCCAGCATGTCAGAATTTTTCTTCCACGCTTGTATGATAGCCCTGGCGCCGTTCTGCTCAAGCTCCAGATAACAGCTTTCAATTTTTTCAAGCAGCAGCTTTGCAAGTTGAAGCCTGTTTGCGTCACGCCCAAGTTCATCCCTTATCGACGTTATCTGCTGTAATAACTTGCTTCCAAGGCGCGACGCGATTGCAGACGAGTCAACGTTTGCGTTTACTCCGATGCCGATTACCGCGTAATTGATCTGCTGTGCCTCCGCGCTAACGTTCAGCAGGATGCCTGCCACCTTCTTGCCGGCAATCATGACGTCGTTTGGCCATTTCAGCCGCGCGTCAAGCTTCGTGCCTTCCCTGATCGCAGCGCACACTGCAAGCGCTGCTACGAATGGCAGGAGGGTAATCCCGGAGACAGGTATGTGCGGCTTCAAGACTACAGAAAGCCAGAGACCGCCTTTTGGCGAGAGCCACTTTCTTTTCAGCCTGCCCCTTCCGCTCTCTTGCTGCTCCGCTATCACTACCGCGCCATGCGAGCTTTGGTCTTTTTCCGCCAGTGCCATCGCAAGGCTCTGCGTTGAATCAGCAACCTCCCGGTAAATGACGCGCCTGCCAACAAACGACGTTGTGAGCATCCTAGTAAGCTCCCAAGGGACTGGCAAATCTGTCTGGCCTGCCAGCCGGTAGCCTGTCCCGTGCAGCGACTCTATTGCATAGCCGTACTTGCGCAGCCTTCTTATCTGCTTCCACACCGCGCTGCGGGAAATCCCAAGCTTTTCCGCAATATCCTGCCCCGATATGTAGCCGGGCTCTGACCTAAGAATCGAAAGAAACTGTTCTGGCCTGCTGCT
>DAINRX010000036.1:8674-10491 GCA_036741635.1 Nitrososphaera sp. | reverse complement strand
ACATACTGGTTGACAAAAAGCTGATAGCAGAGTTGGCAGAGGAGGACAGGAGGCACATCGCCTACAGGACCACAGAAAAGGACATGCGGTACCTTGCCGTGTACTTGGCTCTTAAGAGCATCACAGTCTTTCCGCAGGAAGGCTAGTTGGCTAGCTAGGGCTACATTACTGCCATATACTACTTTTGTTGTTTGTTCCACTTGTAATAGACGGTTCCGCCGCGGCACGTAGCGTAAATGTCTGACCTGCCCTCCTTGAGCGAGCTTGCCACTTCGAGCTCTGCCAGTAGCCGCTCTATCTCCTTGTCCTTCTTTTTTGAAGCAAGCAGGTTCAGGATCTCCTCCCGGGAATACATCATAGAAGGATCCTTGCGCAGGATGCCTTCAATATCGCGCACAAGGGGGCCTGTCATGTTATCTCATCTCACTTCTTTTTCCTCGCAGACACTATCGAAAGAACGTCGCGGTCCTTTAGCTGGTAGTTGGTTGGCAGTCGCAGGCCGTCACGCCCGTCTAGCGCGTAGATCATGCCCTTTGCCAGCTCGCTGTGTATCTCCCTTGCAAGGTCCTCGACGCTAGAGCCTGACCTCATGAGGTAGACGTCTGGCAGCACATTGCCGTGCTTGTCAGAGAACTTTTGCACGTCAGCAACTGGATAGATGGCGTTCATCTTTAGTAGCTTGAAAACTGCCACATTTATTGCAAATTGGACGCCCGTTCGCATGTATTCGCCCAGGATGTCTTTTCTGATGAAGTTAAGCGCCCACTTTTGCTTGTCGTTGAGCTTTGTCTGGTCGTTTATTTCAAAGCGCTCGTCGCCGGGGATGTAGCGTATCACCCCGCGGGTTTCCGCGCGTCTGAGGGTGAGCTCGGCGTCCGCGCTAGCCGGCACCACGATTATGTCTTTGTATTCCTCCCGGAGGCGGTTGAAGTTCTCAGTAGCAGTCGGCAGGTCGACCTTGTTTGCGACTATCAGCGTCGGCTTTGAGATATCGCGCAGGCTCCAGCAAAAGTCCTTGCTCTCCTGCGGACCAAAGTCATCAAATTTCGTTTCTGCCACGTTGTTCTGCGCAAGGGCGAGCTTGACGTGGTCCTCGCGCACTCCGATGCCCCTGAACACTTCGGTTATCGCAAGTATCCTGTCCATGCCGCCGCCAATTGCCCGCGATATCTTGTCCCGGTTTGCCTCGAACAGCTTCAGGTACCACATGACAAGCTCCTCTTCAATGTCTGCAATGTCGGCCACAGGATCGCCTGTGCCCGGCTCAGCTATCCTTCCAGACGCGTCGATGCTGCCAGACGCGTCAACGATGTGGAGCAGCGCGTCTGACTGCGACGCTATCGAGAGGAACTGGTTGCCAAGGCCCTTGCCCTCCCACGCGCCCTTGATAAGTCCTGGAAGGTCGACAAGCTCGATAGGGATAAAGCGCCAGCCGTCAATGCAGCGCGAGTTCCTGGGCTGGTCCTGCACCTTGAGCTCGCGGTGGACGCACAGCGTGATTGCGTGGGCGTTGCCTATAGCTGGCTGCTTTGTGGTGAACGGGTAATTGGAAATCTCGGCCGATGATAAGGTAGCGGAGTTGAAGAATGTAGTCTTGCCGGTGTTCGTCTTGCCAATAAGGCCGATCTTGATCATGGATGGATCTGCATCTCCATTGTTCTTATTTATATATACTCTGGATCAGTGCACGTGGTGGCACGCTATGGCGAGGTACCCGACCAGCCCTGCAAAAGCTCCGAGCATTGACAGATGGGCTGCAAATACGAGCCTGTCCACAACTGACCTTTTCTTCTGCCGCAATACTGGAGTGACTATCT
>DAINRX010000036.1:2852-8574 GCA_036741635.1 Nitrososphaera sp. | reverse complement strand
TTGTTGTTGTTGTTGCTACTTACTTGCTTGCCAGCCTTTCAAGCGCCGTCTTGATCTCGTCGCACCGCCAGCACATCTCGCTTAGCTGGTCTGCCGTCAGGTCGCCTTCCCACTTTTCAAGAGCTGCCTTTGAAATTTCAGTTGCATGGTACAGTATTGCCCAGTACGGGTGGTGCTCGGCTGTCGTGTAGGCAAGCTCCAACATCTCAGAGAGTCCAGCTAAGGCCTTCTTAATGTAATCGGAGCCTTCGCCATAGATCTTGATTATGCCGGCGTCCCTGTCGACGCCCATCTTGGTGGAGATGTTCTCCTTTTCCTGCAGCTCTTCCAATACAGGTTTCACCCGCTCGATGACTCTGTCGATGCCCGCTGACATTTGCTGTTAGAGACAATGCGTCTAATTTAACCTAGTCACTGCCGAATAACCGCTGGTGCTCTGCCAGCATGCACCTGTTGTAGACTACTTCAATGCCCTTTTCCCGGGCCATGCGCTCGGCTTGTGGGCTGTAGATGCCTTCCTGCATCCAGATCACCTTGACGCCCGGCTTTTTTAAAGCGTCCTGCACGATGGCTGGCACGTCCTCAGAAGGCCGGAAAATATCGACGATGTCAATGTTGTCTGGCACGCTGCTGACCGCGGGGTACGACTTGCGGCCGAATATTTCCGGCGCGGTGGGGTTCACAGGGATTACGTTGTAGCTCTGCCCTATGAGGTACTTGGGGACATAGTGCGCTGCCTTGCCCTCGTTCTTGGACATGCCAACCACTGCGACGTTCTTTAAGTCATAGAATTTCCTTATCTCGGCGTCCGAGTGCGAGTCCCTTTCCATCAATGATAATTCTGCCTTTACATTATTTAAACGCATTATTATCAGGAGCCGATCATACCCGGCAATTTTATCGGCGTGCGGTACGCCTGCACTATCTTGATCCCTGGCTCGGCTGTGACTGTCACGCTGTCCAGCTGCACGTTTTCTGGCGGCGACATTGTCAAGGTTTCGCCAGGCTGCATCACCAGTATTATAGGCTCTTTCTGGCCGCCATAGTCGAGCAGCACGTTTGTCAGCGGCAGCCTGCCCGTATTCTTCAACACCACGCGCGCGTTTGTAAACAAGGACTGCTCGTCCTTGAGCGCGTCTACGCTCAGGTCGTAGTCCTTTGTCGGCAGCGCCGACGCGACCATCGCGATTATGGCGACTGCGATTATACCTGCCGCCACTGCCAGAACAAGCGCCGTCCGCATTGGACAGATGATGAGCACGGAGAATATTTAAGCGATTATTCGCCTTTCATTTGGATGCGCGACTTGAAGACCGGTCTGATGCCAAGAGGCGCGTAATTGCCTGTCGAGCAGGTAAAGCACAATTCTTCTTCCGGCATCCCTATAGCCTTTGCAAGGTTGGCCGTGTCGTTGTAGGCGACATATTCCGCCCCTATCACTTGGGCCACCCGGGCGCCTATCTTGCTGTTGTTTTGCTCGTCTGAGCCGTGCTGATACGCTACTAGTTCCTCCTGCGAGGGAAAGTCGATGCCGGCGTAGCACGGGTAGCGTATAGGGGGGTAGGTGACTACAAGGCTTATCTTCCGGGCTCCGACGCTCCGGAGGGTCTTGATTATTTCAGCAGAACTTGTGCCCCTGACGATGCTGTCGTCCACGACCACTACGTGCTTGCCCTCGACTACCTCGCGAATAGGTATTATGCCCTTGTTTATCTCGACCCTGTCGCCCTGGTACGGCTCGATGAAGCTCCTCATCGACCCCTTCTTTGCGCTATAGCGGTCCTTGAGCAAGCCTTCTTCAAAGGGAAGCGCGAGCTCCTGCGCGTAGCCAAGCGCAGCGGGACGGGCAGAGTCAGGCACTGGGACTACTACGTCTGCGCCGTCTATCGGAAATTTCTTGGCAAGAAACTGCCCGATCCTTTTCCGGGCAGCATAGATATTTATGCCTTCCATTATGCTTGACGGATGAGCGAAATACGTGTATTCAAAAGCGCAGTGGGCGTGCGGCTTTTCGTTTGCAAACTGCTGCGACTCGATGCTGCCCTTGCTCATTTTGATCAGCTCGCCCGGCTCTACGTCGCGCAGCAGCTGCGCCCCGACTGCCGCAAGTGCGCAGGACTCAGAAGCAACCATGTACGTGTTTGTTTCTTTATGGTGGCCGAGCACTAGCGGGCGGAAGCCGCGCGTGTCCCTTGCCGCGTAGACCGAGCCCTCGTCTGTGAGAAATGTAAAGCAGAACGAGCCGACCATCTCGCTTTTCAAGATGTGCATTGCCTCTGCCATATTGTCTTCCTTGTCTGCCAGATGCATGGCGAGGCGCTGGGCTGCGACTAGCGTGTCGCTCATGGTCTGTGGCGTGAACGTGCAGCCGCCGACCATTCCCGATAATTCTTCGACGTTGGCAATCGTGCCGTTATGGGCGACGCACAGGTCCTTGACCTTCAGCGGCTGGGCGTTTTCAAGCGTGCTCTTGCCAAGCGTGGAATAGCGGACGTGGCCGATGGCCGCTGGCGATTTGTACTTTTTCATCACCATCGGAAACTCGGCCGCTGCAGAGGAGACAAGCCCTAGCCTCCGGAACGGAGGCTTGCCGGGAACCGCGATGCCCCATGCTTCCTGGCCGCGGTGCTGGAGAGCGCGGAGCGAGTCGATGACGAACGGGATTACGCTGTGGCCGTTGAGCGAGAATATGCCGACTACGCCGCAGTTCTCATGAACCAATTTCATTACCACCCTTTAGAAAGCTAGTGCTGCTGGAGGACAAGCTTTGAGACCGGTACAGGGTTAGCTCTATGATTTAAAAAATGTATCTTCTTCTAGCTCTGCATCGTCTTTTCGAGCGACTCGTAGCTTGTCTGCAGCTGCTTCAGCGTCAACCTGATCTTCTTCTTGCCCTGCACAAATTTGATGCTGCTTGCGGTTTTTCCTATTTCTGCAAAAGCCACGCCCTCTGACGGCAGAATCCTGCGCACCTCCTCCGGCTCTTTTGTGCCAATGACGTAGCGCGAGTGCGACTCGGAGAACATCAGCTCGTCCAGCTGCTTGCAGGAATTTGGAACGGCTGAAAGATCGACTTTGAACCCTGTCTGGCCGGCGATTGCCATTTCGGCGAGCGCGACTGCCAGGCCGCCCTTGGAGCAGTCGTGAGCGCAGCCGGCAAGGCCGCTCCTTACCAGCTTCAACACAGCGCTTGCATTCTGCTTATCTCTCTGCAGGTCGACCTGCGGGACAGGGCCGCCTGTTATCCCATGATAGTATTCGTAATACTCAGAGCCGCCTATCTCGGGTGACGTGTGCCCGATGACAAAGATAGAGTCGCCTTTTTGAAGCGCTGACCGGGTGATATGTGAGACGTCGTCCACAAGGCCGAGCGTGCCGATGACCGGCGAAGGCTTGATCGGGCCCTTGACGGTCTCATTGTAAAAGCTGACTTTGCCGCCTACGACAGGGATGTCCATGAACTTGCAATAGTCGACTATGGCGTTTACCGCCTGCGTGAATGTCCAGAATATTTCAGGGTCTTCAGGGCTTGCAAACTGCAGGTGGTCGACGACACCGACAGGCTCTGCCCCTGTGCATATCACGTTTCTGCGTCCTTCCGAGAGGCAGCCAAGCGTACCCTGGTACGGGTCGAGGTAGCAGTGCTTTGAGTTGCCGTCCAGCTTGACTGCGATCAGCTTGCCGTTGTCAAGGCGCATCACTGCGGCATCGCCTGCGCCCGGCTTGACCACCGTCCGTACGCCTACCTCGTGGTCGTACTGGTGGTAGACCCAGCGCTTGCTTGCTATCGATGGGTTTGCAAGAAGCGCCAGCAGCGCCTTGCCGAGGTTTGCTGGCGCGCGCGGCTGTTTGACTGATTTTATCCTATCAAGGTACTTGGGGCATCTGCTTGCCCTGTCTGCCAGCGGCGCGTGTGCCACAAGATGCGACGGCATCTGCGCGACCACGCTGCCGTCGCTTCTGACGACAAGGTCCTGGTGCTCCTGCACTGTGCCAAGGATTGTGTACCGTATTTCGTACTTGTCAAGTATCGACTGCAATGCGGGCAGCTTTGCGCTGTCGGTGACATAGAGCATGCGCTCCTGTGACTCTGAGATCATCAGCTCGTTTGGCGTCATGCCGTCTTCCCTTGCGTGCACGCGCGATAGCTCGACGTCGAACCCCCTGCCGAGGTTGTCCGATGTTTCAGAGAGGCAGCAAGAAAGCCCTCCGCCGCCCAAGTCCTTGATGCTTTTGATGCAGCCATGCTTGATCGCCTCCATCGTGGCTTCGAGCAGCAGCTTTTCAAGGAACGGATCAGGAATCTGGACAGCCGACCTGTTTTCGGCTTCAAGCGCCTTTGACGCAAAGGACGCGCCATGAATCCCGTCCCGACCGGTGGAGCCGCCGGCAAGTACTATTACATCGCCAATCTCGGCCTGATTTGCTATGATGTCTTCCTTGCGCCCAAAGCCTATCGATGCGACGTCGACAAGGCAGTAATCCTCAAAGGACGGGTCGAACTCGATCTCGCCTCCCACAGTCGGGATGCCGATGCAGTTGCCATAGTCAGCTATGCCCTTGACCACGTTCTTGAAGAGCCATTTTGACTTTGCAACTGACTTGCTCTTGCCTGTTATCGGGGCAAACCTCAGTGCGTCAAGCACTGCGATCGGCCTGGTGCCCATCGACATGATGTCTCGTATTACGCCGCCAACGCCGGTGGCAGCGCCGCCAAAAGGCTCGACCGCCGACGGGTGGTTGTGGCTCTCGATGTGAACCGTCAGGACGTATCCATCGCCAACGTCAAGGACTCCGGCGTCGTAACCGGGGCCAACAATGACGCGTCTACCTTTTGTCGGCAGCAACCGCAGGTACTTTTTTGACGACTTGTACGAGCAGTGCTCGGACCACTCGGCGCCGACGATGTCCTGCTCGATCTCGTTTGCCTTCCTCTGTAGCTTTTCTTCGAGGTACTGCAGCTCCTGCTCTGTCAGAACGCCCCCCATCTACGCTATCGCCTTTTGCTGCTCTTGCTGCTGAAGGTGTGAAATAAGCGAGCGGAATATCGTTATGGCATCGTTTCTGCCATTGATGGTAAGAAGGTTTTCGCTCGCCCTCTCCGGGTGCGGCATCATGCCCATCACGTTGCCCTCTTCGTTGCATATTGCTGCGATGAGGTCGGTCGAGCCGTTCGGGTCATCGTTAGAATACTGCAAAACTATCTGGTTCTTTTTCTTTAATTCTTTGAGGATTTTCGAGTCGGCGACGTAGCGTCCCTCGCCGTGGGCCACCGGGATATCAAACGCCTGTTTTTTGTCAAACTGGCTGGTGAAAGGCGTCCTGTTGTTCTGCACTTGCACCTTGGTCCACCTACACACAAAGCGCAATGAATCGTTCATCATGAGTGCACCGGGCAAAAGCTCTGACTCTACCAAAATTTGAAAGCCGTTGCAGATGCCAAGCACCGGCAGACCGTCCATTGCCATCCTTTTTACTTCCTGCACTATCGGGCTGTGGGCTGCTATGATGCCTGCGCGAAGCCTGTCGCCAAACGCAAAGCCGCCGGGAATTATCATGGCGTCGTAGCCAGTGATGTGGTCTTTGGTATGCCAGATAAAGTCGGCCTGAATGCCAAGGACGTTGTTTACAACATGGTGAACGTCGCGGTCGCAGTTGCTGCCGGGGAAAACTGCAATCCCAATCTTTGGCGGTGCCATTACTTTGCGAGGAAAACTGCTCA
>DAINRX010000036.1:1185-2752 GCA_036741635.1 Nitrososphaera sp. | reverse complement strand
TATACAGTTTCAGTAACTGGCAGCAGCATTGTTTTTATTTTTCATTTGAGCCGTAGAATATCGTATATGGCAGCAAGCGTGGTCCGCGACATCATGACAAAGAACATCGTAATGATAGAAGGAGACAAGACGGCGCTCGAAGCTGCCAAGGTCATGGCAGAGAAAGGCATAAGCTCTGTGTTTGTCATGAAGGACAGCCAGCCCGTTGGCATCGTGACAGAGCGCGACTTTATTAAAAAGGTGTGCGCCAAGGAGCTTCCGATAGCGCAGGTAAAAATTGGAGATATAATGTCCAAGATACTTACGACTGCCGACCCGGAGATGCCAATCGAAGTCGCGGTGCAGAGGATGGTGAACCACAAGATACGCCGGCTGCCTATAATAGAGGCCGGCAAAGTTGTCGGAATCATCACGGTGACTGACCTAGCGAAGCACCTGAGAACTACGCTGCTGCTAGAAGGCGCGCTGAGCGACTCGAACAGCTTTGACAATATGATAGCGACAATGGATCATGACAAGCACTGATTAATTGACGTATCATCGTTTTTTTAGCCATTGCAGATGATGGCTTGGAAATGCTAGACCTTATCTGCAACCTTGATTGTGCAGTTGCTAACTACGGGGTTGAATATCCGGAGCTCCTCACACAGCTCTTTCACAGTCGCTTCTGCTTCCTTTTCCGACTTGCTGTTAACGACCATCTTGAGCATCTTGGCAGACCTGACAGACTGGACGCTCGAGTAGCCGCCCTTGACCACGAGGTCGCGGTGGATGGTCTCGCCTTCAGGGTCATTGATGTAGGGCTTGTTTTCGATTATCACCTGCAGTACGTACTTTGGCACGGGTTTTACCAAGCGCGCTGCTGTTTAAATAGATTCGGAAAAGCAGAGGCTTTGACCATCAACTGCTCAAAAGCATATGCTTTACAAAAAGACTGTCCAGTTTCGGGGGCAAGCCAATGGCTACGAATACGAGTACCTTATAAGCACATCAGTGTAATTATGTACAATGGGCTTTTTAGATAAATTCCGAAAGAAAAAAGAAGAAGATCAACCACCGCAGAAAAACGACAGCCCGAGCGCATCAGGCACACAGCAACAGCCGCAGAGACGAGTCAAAAAGTACACGTCTGACGGCAAGCCAGTTTATGAGTAGCCCTGGCCGGTTTGATAGCCAGCATTTATATTACAACCAGCAACCAATTACAAGCACAGTAATGTCATATGGAAGACAGTATGGAGGAAGCAGCCGCTTTGGTGGCGGTAGCTTCGGTCCAAAGCCTGTAGAAGCAGGCAAAGAATACGACGTACAAGTTACGGAAGTGAGCAGAAAGGGTGACGGAATTGCCAGGGTTCAGGGATTTGTCATTTTTGTAAAAGATGGCAAGGTAGGACAGAACACCAAGGTAAGAGTCACAAACGTGGGCGCAAGATTCGCAACAGCGGAAATCGTGCCATCAACCCAGTAAGAGCAAACAAACAAAAAACAGTAATGACTGAAAAGTTACGAACCCTAAAGAAATGTGGCGGCCCCGTCAAAAAGGAAGTACCACATTCGATTTTTCTTC
>DAINRX010000036.1:0-1085 GCA_036741635.1 Nitrososphaera sp. | reverse complement strand
TTCTGAACACAAGTAACAATAGGATTGGGGTGTGCCCTTCATGCCAAAGCAGAGGTGTCGAATCGCTGCTCATCTTGCCAGGCGAGGGTTAGATATTTGGCTATGACATAGAACGCGGAATCACGCTTGATTTTGTGCTAACAAGAAAAAGATAGCACACAGGGTTTTCAGATAACGCGGATAGAGCCCTCCAAAGGCTGCTTTAACCTTACAGATCGCGCTCAAAGCTTTTAGCAGTCATCATCAACTGAATGCAAGTTCTTGACAATATAAGTCAAATGTTATTATAGGCGACCATGTCATATGCTAGCTGGATTTTGAATGACGCAAAACAGTTTTCCGATGAAACAATGGCACGTTGAGCATATGGAAAAAACAATTGTAAGGTTTGTGACGGGATTATCTCAGGACGCTTCTGCGTGGGAAAGGAGGCAGCACAAACGATACGGTGGCCTGACAAACACCTGCAGGCAGATCGATTACGACATCAGGCACGGCGTGACAAATGACGAGATCCTTTCTTTCTTGCATAGTATTAGAAACCATTCATCGTTTGCCAAAATCAGACGCAACAACGGCTCCATAGAAAGACTCAACGCGGTAGAAGGATATTTTTACAATAAAGGCAAACAAGCGCCATCATTTTTTTAGAATTAGAATGCGCTTGGCGCATCCCTGCCTTTTCTGCCAAAAGCGGGGCTTTCAAGAAGCAAAAGCGATTTTTTAGCGAAAGGCGCCGAAAGTATTAATTATGTTCACCTAAAAAGTCATGCTCAAGGTCATGTAGCTCAGCCTGGCCAGAGCGGCTGACTTGTAAACTTGGCCGTCAAGAAATCAGCAGGTCGTGGGTCCAAATCCCACCATGACCTTTCACCTTATTCCAAGATCAGCTGATTGTTTAAAAGAAAGGCTGCATAGCCGAGAAAACTATATAGCAGTAAAAGCCCCAAATTGGCTAGTCCCTTCTACTGTTTTGCATGTCATTAGCTGCATCATCTATTTTTGTACAGGCGACACATACTGGCCGACTTGATCGTATAACTTGGCAAAGCTCAGACCTTTTTCTGTTGTTTTGTAAATCTGCG
>DAINRX010000035.1:9568-12088 GCA_036741635.1 Nitrososphaera sp. | reverse complement strand
CTCACGATCAGGCTACGCTAAATTCCTGCGATTTTCTCGGGTTCCACTGCCGAAGTATAACTCGAATACTGGAATGAGATCAATGACAGGACCACAGCCACTGCACCGACAAGTATCAGCAACGCAATCCTGTTCTTTGATAAAGTCTTCTTGCTCAAATTATTGCTAGGTAACTTGTTGAACTCATAAATAAATTTCACAGCGTTTGATGTTAGAGAAGTTTCATTCAGTGTAACTTATATTGAGAATCTTCTGGCACGATATGCACCAATGGAGTGAAAACAGACGATAGTCATAGTCTGTGACGACGAAGCGACGTGCTCAAGGTGTATGTCATTGCGCTGAAAAAGCGCTACAATGTGCTTACTGCTGCCACTCTGGTAGGGCCTGCATAGAGCAGAAGCTGCGAGGCAAGAAGGTGGACATCCTGCTCTTGGACTACAGGCTTGGCGACGCCACCGGCGACGATGTAGCCTCCAAGATACGCGATCTGGACGGGACCAAGACTATACTCATAAGCGGATACGAGCTAGAAAGGGAAAGGGTGAACGAGCTAAACGCGTGCCACCGCATTGTGGACCTCGTACACAAGCCAGTAAGCATCAAGATTCTGATGGAAAGGGTTCAGCAGGCGCTTACCTGATGGACGCGATGCATTCTGACAGTATCCTTGCCGCCAGATTGGCAGTTATTCCGTTTACGTCATAGTCAGGCGAAAGCTCCACGATGTCCATGCCTGCCAAGTTGCAGCTGCTTATTGCCCTGGTGAGCAGGTAGACAAGGTCCGCGCTTGACAGCCCTCCGGGCGACGGGACCGACACTCCGGGTGCAAATGCCGGGTCGAGACAGTCAAGGTCGACTGAAATGTAAACGCTGTTGCCGCTCGTTTTCGCCACTATCATGTCGGCCACCTTGCGCACCCCAAGCTCGACAATGTCAAGTGGGGTGACTATCTGCAGGCCCGCTTTGCTTGCGTTTTCCAGCTCTTCTGGTTCTGCAGCCCTCGTGCCTACCAGCATGCTTTTGCGAAAGTCAAGCGACTGGGCCGAGTCAGTCAGGACAGAGCCGTAATAGTTCCTTGCAGACGAAACAAAATCAGGATGAGCGTCGAAATACAAGAGCGACAATTTTTTGCCTGTCGCGCCTGAAACAGCTCTTAGCGCTTCGGTAGTGAGCGAGTGGTCGCCCCCTATCATGACAGGGATTTTGCCGCGCGATGCAAGGTCAAACACTGTCTTGTAGAGCTTTTGTTTGTCTGCGATGTCGCCGGCGTCAAATACCCGCTTGTTATTATCAAGTGTCCCGCGCATGGGGCTTGTCGGGATCCTCTTGCCGCCACGCTCGAAAAACTCGGACTCGTTTGAAGCTATCCTGAGGACGCCGGGTGCCCTGCTGGTGCCCTTGCGCTTGGCATGCGACCTTGACTCGTCAGGCACGCCTATCACTACTATGTCTGCCTGTTCTGCGCTGTCGGCGCCAGAGCGGTAGAGCCGTACCACGTGAAATAAGCGCCGATAGCCTGCTTTTAACCCTAGCCCGCTATTCAGAAAGATTTTATTGAAAGTCTGGGTGTCTCTCATACAAGATATGTCTACCATGAAGTACATTCAGCTAGAACCGGAGGGCGACATTGCCATAGTGAGGATAAACAGACCGGAGGCTCTCAATGCCATGAACGTGGACGTGGTGTCAGAGCTTTCGCGCACTATAGATATCATTGCCGCTGACGATTCAATCAAGGTTGTAATCATTACCGGCGCCGGCGAGCGCTCGTTCTGCGCAGGCGCCGACATTTCGTACATGGTCAACATCGACCCAATGCAGGCAGAGCGATACGCGACCTCTGCTCAGGGCGTCATTAACAAGATAGAGCGGCTGGAAAAGCCGGTCATTGCCGCGGTCAACGGCTTTGCGCTTGGCGGCGGATGTGAGCTGGCGATGGCGTGCGACATACGCATTGCTTCAAACAACGCCAAGATAGGCCAGCCCGAAGTCACAATAGGCATCACACCTGGATGGGGCGGAACCCAGCGCCTGATGCGCCTTGTTGGGCCGGCAAAGGCAAAGGAGATGATATTCACGGGCAAAATGATAACCGCAGACCAGGCTGCGCAAATCGGCCTTGTCAACAGGGTAGTGAGCGTTGGCCCGGACGACAACTTGCCGCCAGAAGCGCCCAAGGGCGACGCGGCCAAGGAAAAAGAGAGGACCGCCGAGGTCGGCAGGATACTCAACAGAAAGCTGATGGACGAGTGCATGGCACTTGCAAGAGAGATAACAAAGAACAGCTTTACGGCAGTCAAGGTGAGCAAGATGCTCATCAACAGGGGAATGGACAGCGACCTTGAAACGGGCCTGAGGCTTGAAATCTATGGCTGGGCTCTTTGCTTTGCTCACGAAGACCGGCAGAAAATGATGTCTGCCTTCCTGAACAAGTCAAAGAAATAAAACATCAGATGACGCGGGCGCCGCTGCTGGGCCGGCAGACAAACGTCCTGCTGCTCTTTACGCCGGCCTGAT
>DAINRX010000035.1:4426-9468 GCA_036741635.1 Nitrososphaera sp. | reverse complement strand
CCTGCCACTATGGTGCTTGCGCCGGCTATGTTATGGACGACACTCTTGAGCGGCACCTCCTTTGGGAGAACGCTCCTTGCCACCTCTGTCTTTTTCTTAGGCACCTCGATGGAAACCGGGACTGCTACGGCAAGCACCAGGTCTTTTGGCGGCTCGATCCTTATGAAACGCCTTTCGCTGCCTGCCGTGGCGGCAATGCTCGATACTATGACGAAACCGCCGAGCAAAGATGCAGAGACGTTGTCGTAGTGCTTTGTGCCGGCGCTTGCTATCTCGCCCTCTGCCGCATACTCTACCAGCCTGTCCTTGTCGAGCTTTAGGTTGTAAAGTGCGTTGAACGCCACAGCCGCAGCTGCTGCCGAAGCGGCGCTGCTGCCAACGCCATAGCCGGCCGGGACTCCTTTTGTAACCTGAACTTCAAGGCTGTCGCCGATGTCAAAGTCAACGGCCATCTTTTTTACTGCCAAGCTGGCAGAGTTAGATTCTGGCACGACTGGAATTGCGGCATCGCTATTCTTGATCTTTATCCCGCCGCCTGGAGGTCCTCTGGTTATCCTGACTCTGTCTTCCAGTGCGTCAAGCGCAAGGCCGAATACGTCGTAGCCGGGGCCAAGGTTAGCTGTAGAGCACGGCGCAATCGCCGTGGTGCGAGACTTCACGACCATCTTGCTAGCCGTCCTCCCCCTGATTAAGCGTTCGCGCCAATGCAGCTGCAAGGTTGACCATGCCGTTCATGGTGACGCTCGAGATTGCTATCATGCCCTGCCCAAAGCCGCTCCTGCTCATGCTGCGTGCCAAGTCCTTGCTGAGGAGCGAATACTCGGCGTCCTTTTCGCCGCTAAGCGCGTGCTCGAGAGCAGTATGAGAGCCGGCCCACTCCAACACGTCCTTGAGCTTTTCAAGCACCAAATCCCTTTTCGTAAGCGCGTTTACCTGCGCTGTCTTCAAACGCAATTTGACAGAAGACGCAACGAGTGATATCGAGACAAAGTTGATGGGAGACGACACGAGCGTGCCATCAAAAGCAAACACCGTGACCTTGCTGTCTGCCTGCAGGTTTGAAACAAAGTACGGGCCGCTTGCGCGAAACGCAAATAGCTCAATCTGGCCGGGCGTGTCGACGATGACATAGTCGGGGTTCAGCTCGTCTATCTCTTGCTGGATCTCGTCCATCTTGGTCGCTATCATGTCGCTTGCCATAACAAGCGAGCCGTTAGGGCCAAGACCATAACTCTCCATCAGGGTGGCGATGTCGATGTAGTTGCGGACGTCGACGTCCGGGTCGTATGGCAGGCTGGCCGCGCCGGGGTCAAGGTTGAGGCTCACAGGGTAGGCGCTGTTGTCTCTGTACCACTGCAAAAGCCTTGAAGTGAGGAGCGACTTGCCTGAGCCCGCTGTGCCCGTGATAAATATCGCGTTCAATTTTATTATTACTACTACAATCAGGAGAAGATGCACTGGAGTATATGCATTTTGCACATCACGCATTCGTTATTATAGTACCGTGTTTCATCAACAACTGTTATAGTTGAACTGGCGACTTGTTGCCATCCCGGCAAGTGTGGTGCCCTTCATCATACTCTTCCTTACTACCAACGTCTCGCCGCAGGATGTATTTGCGGTGGGCCTTGTCCCGTTCGTGGCTTCGGCTGCAGCCGCCATTACCAAGATAATGCTGCAGGCCTATCGCTTCAAGTATTTTATCCGCCGGTTTATCGGCTATGATGTTGCCTCTACTGGCGAGACGATATCTGCAAGGCTGGCAGGCGAATTCGTGACGCAGACCACGCCAGGGCAGGTCGCAGGCGAATTCGTGAGGATAGCATGGCTTTCAAAGAAGGGGGTCCTGCCCGGCAAGGCGGCATGGGTAACCACGATGGAGATCATCGCGGACGTTTTCGTCGGCTCGATGCTGGCGTTTATCGCCGGCGCGCTTGCAATCTACCGGGGCGGAAGTGTGGTGGGCATCGCAGTCATACTGGTCACTATACCGACGTTTGCGGTCTGGCTGGCGCTTGTGTTGTTCTCCGCAAAGCGCAACCTGCGCCTGCCCTCATTTTCGCAGAGGATTGCAGAAAAGTTCGTCTCAAAGGAAAAGGCAACGAGCTTTATCAATTCCACAAACTCGGCTATAGCAGACCTGTGCAAGATGAGCCGGAAGAATTTCAATTCTACTAAGGCGATAGGGACGTTTGCAGTAGGGATGGCGATAACGTTCGTGGCTTTTGTGTTTCAGGGCGTGTCGTTCATGGTGCTTGCGAACGCAGTCGAGCCAAGAGTCGGGCTTTTTGACTCGCTCATGGCAACGTCTGCATCCACCGCAGTTGCAAGCCTGCCTATAACTATAGGCGGCTCGGGGCTTGCAGAGCTTGGCATCTGGGCGTACATTGTGAACCTGAGCGGCATACCTGACCTTGAGACCATAGTGAGCGATTCGCAGCTGAACGTGATAATTGCATGGAGGATTGCGACGTACCACGTACCACTTGTAATCTCGTGGGTCGCCCTGATGAAGATTGCAGTAGGCAAGGTCTCTCCAGCAAACGTCAGCAGTAGCCAGTCAGCCGCAGGAAACAACCCTGCCGACGACAAGAAGGGCGACAGTGACAACAAGACAGAATAAAAACAGGCGCGCCATAATAATAATATAATCCACACATGAAATTTTCCGGCAAAACCGTCGTCATCACTGGTGCCTCGTCAGGGATCGGAAGGCAGGCTGCCATTGATTTTGCAAAAGAAGGCGCCGAGTCGGTGGTGGTTGTGTCAAGGTCAGAGCCAAAACTGTCGCAGCTGGCAGGAGAAATAATGATGATGGTGGCAGCAAGCGAGCGACGCTGCGATGCCACCCCTTACGCCTGCGACGTGTCTGACAAGGCCCAGGTCCTAAAGATGGGCAGAGACGTCCTGGATAGGCTTGGCCGCGTGGACATACTGGTGAACAACGCCGGCTTTGCCATCTACAAGAGCGTCAAGGAGCAGAGCATCGAAGAGATCGAAGCGGTGACAGATACAAACTATCTAGGCATGGTCTACTGCACCAAGGTGTTTCTCGATTCGATGCTTGCCAGAAGATCCGGGCACATCGTAAATGTCGCCTCCGTCGCCGGGAGCTTTGGGGTCGCCGGCCTCGCCCCGTACTGTGCCAGCAAGTTTGCGATGCTGGGCTTCTCCGAGTCGCTTCATCACGAGATGCATGGGACGGGCGTGCGCGTGACTACTGTGAGCCCTATAGGGGTCAGGACCGACTTTTTCAGCCACGAATCGTTTGCCGGCAGGATGCCCAACTACACCGGCTTTGCCCTCGACCCAAAGACGGTGTCAAAAGCAATACTGGCCGCCGCAAATTCGCCCCGCCTTGAGATAGTCGTGCCGTTCTACATGAGGGCGGCAGTGTGGTTCAAGCACACGCTGCCATTCGTCGTGCAGCCTATAACTGGCGCAGTGTCGCGCCGGGGGTTAAAGTGGTGACCTAATCGTCACCTTCGTCCTCTGCTGAGGAAGAAGCGGCAGCAGGAAGGTCGGACTCGACATCCATCATCTGGAGCTCTTTTAGCTCAAACCTGTATATCGCCTTCATGTCAAGGGCAAACTTTGTTTTCAATAGTTCGACGAGCTTGCCGCTCAGGTATGCAGTAAATACGCTTATCTTGAACTCGTAGACAAAGCCTTTCATAAAGTCGGATATCTTCATCGATTTGGGGACATCGAGGCCCTCGACTATTGTCCTGCCGTCGGGCATTGGCTCGTATACTTGGACATCTACCTTGAAGTCCTTCTCGTAAATGTCAAGGAAATAACCTGTCCTTCTAATGGTCTCTGGCTTGCCGAACTGGGCTGATCTTATCTCGTCTTCTGCCCACTTGGGCAGACCCTGCTCTTCTTGAGAGCTGCCCTGAGATTCCTTTGCCGCCTTTGTTCTAACCATATACGTTACTGTAGTAGCGTGTGCATTTACCGCATTTAATACTTTTAGTTCTTCTATAGGCGACGAACGCAAGTCTAGAAAATATCACTACTTGGTTATTCAATTATAACACTTCTGTTTAACGAGTCTTTCATTAGCTAGTTGCCATGACGAGCTTTAGCAGCAACTGGGTAAAGGACAACAAGCCAAACGTGTCTGAGAAAATAAAGCAAAGCCTCGGCTCTCAGCAACCGCTGAAGCCGAGGATCGAGTTTGCCAAGAATAAGATTCAGGCGCAAAACCAAAAGCTGGATACCATTCTTGAGAAATTACGCGGTAAAGAAAAATCTCTATTCAACCAAGTAGTCGCCGCCCTGCAGAGGCACGACGCACAGCAAGGCAAAATCATCTCAAATGAGATAGCTCAGGTCAGAAAAACGACCAAAATGATCTCGCAGCTAAAGATGGCACTGGAACAGATACAGCTCAGGCTGGAATCGACCATCGATCTCGGAGACGTGATGGTTGCAATCGGTCCGGCGATGGGCGCGCTGACGAGAGTGAGGTCAGGGCTTTCAGGCGTGATGCCAGAAGTGGACAGGGAACTTGGAGAAATCAACGGCGTGTTCAGCGACATCATGATGAGCGCAGGAAGCATGGGCAACACCTCGTTTGCCTTTGACGCAAGCGGCGAAGAGGTAGACAGGATACTGGCAGAGGCAGGCGCAGTGGCAGAACAGAGGATGAGCGAGAGCTTCCCAGATGTCCCAATTGGGTCATCATCATCACCTGCAAGCGGCACAAGGACATCAACAGGAACCGCAACAGGCTAGAATATGCAGTATTAGCAGCGGTGCAAAACCGCCCACACCTTTTTTCATTTCTTTTTCAATTTTTCGTTAGATTGGTAATTTTTTCCCAGGCGGCTGGCTGACATTGCTTATGCATTTCAAGGCAGAATCGACGCGCTGCTCAAAATATGGCCAGCTCTTCCAGCGGAGGGTGGACACACCTGACAATCCCGCAGCAAACATTTTCTCTGCACAGGCATTGAAACGACAGGTCGTCGCTGTCATGGAAGAGCCTGTAGTCGTACGTCGCCTTTTGCAATGTCCCGGACTACTATGTCAAACCC
>DAINRX010000035.1:2730-4326 GCA_036741635.1 Nitrososphaera sp. | reverse complement strand
CTAATTTGATTTTTGCGTACTACTACTATTACACTACCTGACAGTTACAGACTTTGCCAAGTTGCGCGGGTAGTCAGGGTCGGCGTTTCTTGCAAGCGCCATCTGGTACGCCAGCATCTGGAGCGGGATGACCTCGACTATGGGGTAGAACGCCTCCTCCTTGAGGTACGGTATCTCGATCCAGTGGTCATAGACGTCGTCATTGCGGTCCGAGATGCCGATCACAGTTGCACCCCTTGCCTTTATTTCGTGGGCATTAGAGATGGTGTCGCTGAACGTAGCATCGTGCGGGTTTATCATTATCACAAAGGTGTTCTTTTCCATGAGCGCCAGCGGCCCGTGCTTTAATTCGCCGGCAGGGATGCCTTCTGCGTGGACGTACGCAAGCTCTTTGAGCTTGAGCGCGCCTTCAAGCGCGACAGGATAGTGGACAGACCTCCCGACGAGGTAGATGTCAGAGGAGTCCTTCATCTGCTCAGCCACCCTCATAGCGCTTGCCTGGTTTGCAATGACGTTCTCAACTGCTATCGCAAATTCCGCCCTTGCGGTTGCAAGGCAGCCGCTGCACAGCCTGTCGGTGATGCTGTAAATGAGCGCCAGCTGGCCGGTAAAGCTCTTGGTTGCCGCCACGCCTATTTCAGGCCCACAGTTTGTGGACAGGAACGCATCGCTGTTCCTTGCAAGCGACGACGTGGTCACATTGACAATTGACAGTATCTTGGCTCCCTGTCTTCTGGCGAGCCTGACAGAGTCGAGCACGTCCGCGGTCTCGCCACTCTGTGATATCGCGATTAGAACCGAGTCATTGTCGATGGATGACAGCACATACTGCGACTCGCTTGACATCACAGTCTCAGCCCTTGTCTTGGCGAACCTGGCAAGCATATACTTGAAAATGAGCGCGGAATGGTAGCTCGTGCCACTACCGGTGATGTAGACGCTTTTGGCGCCGGCAAGCAGTTCGCAGAACTTGTTCATTGCCACTTCGTCCTGTCTGCCTGCATGGACGACGGTCAGCCTCTGTTCGTTTATCTCCTTCAATGTATAATGGGCGTACTTGCCCTTGTCGATGTCGCCAAGCTCCCACGCCACCTGAGTTATTGGGTGCGCCACCGTCGCGCCCTCAAAGTTGAAAACCTCCAGCAGCTTGCTGCTGTCGACGATGCAGATGTCGCCGTTTTCAAGGAATATCGCCTTGTCGGTGTATTCCAGAAAGCCGAGCACATCGCTTGAAATGAAATAGCCGTCGTTTGCCACGCCAATTATCAGGGGCTCTTCATAGCGCGCGCCGGCTATGGTGCCGTCCTGAAAAACGGCGACAAAAGCATAGTTGCCCCTGAGCTTTTTGCAGGTCTCTATCATAGCTTCTCTCACGCCCTTGCTGTAATGGATTTCAAGGAGGTGCGCTATCACCTCGCTATCTGTCTCGCTTGCGAAGCTGTGGCCTGCGCTTATGAGCTCCTCCTTCAATTCTCTGTAATTCTCGATAATGCCGTTATGGACGACTGCGATGTTGTTATTGCAGGCGGAATGGGGGTGGGCGTTGCTGTCAGTGACGCCGCCGTGGGTGGCCCACCTTGTGTGGCCGATGCCTAT
>DAINRX010000035.1:0-2630 GCA_036741635.1 Nitrososphaera sp. | reverse complement strand
CGTTGCTGTCAGTGACGCCGCCGTGGGTGGCCCACCTTGTGTGGCCGATGCCTATTCTGCCGGGCATCTGGCTCATGTTCAAGCTCTTGTTGACTTCGACGACCTTGCCCGTTCCCTTGCGGACCAAGATGCTGCCACTGTCAATGGTGGCGACTCCGACGCTGTCATAGCCACGATATTCCATCCTTTTGAGGCTGTCGACGACAATCGGCGCTGCGGACTTTTTTCCCTTATATGCTATTATCGAACACATGTCGTTATATTGATTATGAGGAAGTGAACTGAGTTTAAAATAACTATTAAACCATTGGATGCACCATTATATCGAATTATATAACGGACACTCTATGGTGCCAGCAACGTAATTTTATACCGCTACATAATGTTATATAGTGCTATAATATAATCATGGTACAGTTGGAAAAAAGACTGGTTTCTGAGGCTGCTGGCGGGCAGGCGTCGGCCAAAAAGATCATTGTCTTCCGGGATGTCGAGCGCATGCGGGTGCTGTCAAACCCTGTGGCGTGGCGCATAATGGAATTGCTGTCAAAGGGGCCGATGTATCCTGCGCAAGTTGCCAAGGAATTAAAGATCTACGAGCAGAGCGCCTACTACTACATACGCAAGCTGGTCAAAATAGGCGCGGTAGAGGAGATTGGGAAAAATTTTGTCAGAGGAGGAACAGCCCGGCTCTACCGGGTCGCAAGCCCATCCTTTGGGATAGAGATGGAGTGGGGCGAAACCAAGCTCGGCCCGCTCTCGATAAGCAATAGCAGGCACCCTCATGCCAGCAAGTTCTTTGAACGCTACATAGCAGCTGACGAGAATAACAATAATAATTCGTTCAAGGGGCTGATCGTGGTCGGGACGCCTGACCCGCACGGCCCATACAAGTCGTCGGCAAGGGACGGGCACTATGCAGTGCACCTTGCGTTTTTCCTTGGCAACATCACCAGCGCGATGCCCCCAGAGTTCATAGTAAAGCTCGACGTTGACGCCAAGGCTGAAAAGCTGCTGGCGGGGAACAACCTGATCTCTATAGGAGGCCCGGGCACAAACATCGTGACTTCAGAGTTCAACCGCTACCTGCCAGTCAGGTTCGATGAGAAGAATTTTTGGTCAGGGCTTGTGGACGGCTCGGGCAAGCGCTACGGCCTCGACAACCATGGCCTCATTGCCAAGATAAAGAACCCGTACGACGGCAATTCAAGCGTCATAGTGGTCGCAGGCGTGAGGTCGGCGGGGACAAAGTCTGCCGTAATTGCGCTGACAAACTATAGCGAAGAAGTGCTCAGGAGGTACAATGGCGAAGAGGACTGGGCGCTCGTGGTCCAGGGCTTTGACATGAACTCTGACGGCGAGATAGACCACGTTGACGTGGTCAGTCTATGATGCGGGCTGGGCTGCCGCGGCAGCGCTTGGAAGCTCCACATGGAGCAGTATCAGTGGCTCTTCGTCGGTCCTGACAAGGTAGCCGGGAATGTTGACCTTCCTGTTGCCTATCGAGACGTGGCCGTGGCTGACTATTTGCCTTGCCTGGTAGGGCGACTTTGTGCCAGACTTTTTCATGATTATAGTCTGGAGCCTGCGCTCAAGCAGGTCTTCTACCTTGAGGTTCAAAATGTCATCAAGCGTCGCGCCCTCTTTGACGAGCCCGAGCCTATTCAAAAAGTTCAGCAGCCTCTTTTCCTTCTCGCTCCTTGCTTCGGTTGAAAGCGCGAGGAGGGCACGTGCCTGATTCCTGATTCTTGCGACCTCAGTCTGGGCCTTCCATAATTCGCGCTTGTTCCTCAGACCGTAGGAACCCATGACATATAATTCCGCATTCAGCTGGTCAGTGGTCCAGATCATTCTGGGCCTGCGGAACAACTTTCTTGTCTTACGAGGATCTCCCATCTAGCACCACACCATTATTTTACTTCTTGGCCGGCTCCTTTGCTGGAGTTGCTGGCTTTGCTCCGGCCGCTGCTGAAGCCGCGGGCTTTTCACCTGCTGCTGCTCCGCCAGCTGCCGGGGCTGCTGCGGGCTTGGCCGCCTCTTTGCCGCCAGCTACTGCAGGCGCTGCCGCAGCGGCGCCAGCGGCTGCTGGAGCTCCTGCTGCGCCTGGCGCAGCTCCGGGTACCATCTTGACCTTCTTGACTCCTACTGCGCCGCCCTTTCTGCCGGTGGTTCTAGTGCGCTGGCCCCTGACTCTCAGGCCGAACATGTGCCTGTAGCCGCGCCAGCTCATAACCAGCTTTTCGCGTTCAACATCATTTGAAGCTGCAAAATCAAGATCAGAAGTTATCATGTGGTTGCTCGAGCCAGTATCCATGTCCTTCCTCCTGTTGAAGTACCACTGAGGGACGCCTGCCTTGGCAGGGCTGGCAATGGTCTGCTCTATTTCGCGGAGCTCGCTTTCTGTCAGAAACCCGACGCGCTTGTCAGGGCTGATGTTGAGCGACTGAGTCAACACTTGAGCAAAATTGTAACCTACGCCTTTTATTTCGCTGATGGCAACTATCAATTTCTTGCTGCCCTCAATGTCCTTGCCGGCAATTCTGAGGATGTGCTTGTACTCGGATTCGGACAAATGAATCAGTAATCACGAAACAATACTCGGCAATAAAAACCATGCTGAATGCGGCGCG
>DAINRX010000034.1:0-12157 GCA_036741635.1 Nitrososphaera sp. | reverse complement strand
AAGGACGGCGACCAGACATTCCATACTACGTCGCACTCTGTATTTGTCGATTCTAGCTGAAAGAAAGATCGGGCACTATAATAGTAGTAATAGCCTCTCACTGTTGCTGGTTTTGATTGAACGTAAAGAATAATGATATAAAATTACGACTTGGTGTACCTGACATTTTCTGGGTTGCTAGCTCCGTCCCCCTGTTCCTTGACAACTATAGTGTGACTTGCCCTACTGAATATCCTCTGCCTCTTGTCGTTTGTGAATATCCAGCCGGCGGCCACGTCAATGACCAGCAGGAATGACTTGCCAAAGCTCTGGATTACGGCGCTCTTGATGTCAGGAGTCCTGCCTTCAAGGTCGGTCGTCTTTATCTTGAGCGCCATCTTGCCTATCGACTGCCCTCTTGCGGATTCCATCAGGGTCCAGTACGCAAAGAAGACAAGGCTCGTGGCAATGAATGGCGCAGGGCCGGCCCCGTTCCTGACCCACCCGTCCAAGTCTCCGTCAAATGGCGCTGCAACTGCAGCTCCAAAGATCGACCAGACTGCGATGTTTACTATGATAAAGTCTATCACCCATGCAAAGAACCTGTCGCTCCACTTTGCAAGAACCAGCTCTTTTGGTTGCCGCGGCCCTTGGGATGATGACATACGACCGATCATACCGAAGCGATCCTAATAAATTTAACTGACCCGCCAGTCAGTTTTCCAGCTATTCAACAATCAGTCATGCATTACAAAATTTGACAAAACAACAGCACAGGAGAGGTAGGCATTATCATGCGACACCGTTGCAGGCCAAATTATCCCGCAATGCGCGCATATTGCTCGCCTATACCTCATATCCATATGCTGAAACTCGCATATCCGCGAGTATGTGTCACTAGATCAAAAGATCTATTTAAGATAGCTGGCAATATTTTCTAGTATCTATGTTAACTCATTTATACTATATAGCTATAGGTAGAACATTCGCATATGAGAAGATCAACCGAGAGTCAAAAGGAAAAAAGAGCAAGACTTTTTTGCTAAGCGACTGGCTGCTTTGACCTTGCCGACGTTTATGTTGTCCTCAAGGAAGCAGAGGAAACGGCTATTACGAGATAATAAATAGGGATATGGTTACAAGAAGGAAAAGGCCGCTTTGGGGCTCGAGTTTGACGGCTTTAAGCAAGCTCATTCTATATATTTATACAGGAGGCACGACAGCGAGTTCAAGTACCTCATAAGGGGGAGCGAGCTTCCGATCGCAAAAAGGTGCGATCTCCATCTTCTTCCTCCCGCGGTGCCCTAGGGTCAAGCTTCTTCCAGCTGGCAAGCTCGTAGAACATTATTGCATAGCTGCCAGTGCTAAAGCCGCCACCGTTAAAGGGCTGGAGCGTTGAAATGACTGCAAGGCTGCCTCTGCTCTCCGCCAGCTCCCGCAGCCTCTTTACTTCGTGGCCTTTTAGCCTAGGCACGCCCGAGCTTGCCTTGACCTGAATGAACCACTGTTGCTCGCCGTTTCGAGCCGCAACGATGTCTGCCGGGCCCCTGCTTCCCGGCGACAGGCTGACACTCCACCCTTCCGACCGGAGGTAGAGGGCGACAATGTATTCTGCTTCCCTGCCAAACTTGCTCCACGAGTAGGACAAGTGCGCAGTTGGCGCAGCGATCGCTTATAGCTGTTTCCAGCTGCAACTGTTCACCTTCTGCTCAAAACTGTACAAACGATGGCGCACAGGTGTTTTAGATAAAAATACATAGGTACATATTTGACCGAGCCGGCGTAATGGCTGTAGTTCATGGCTGTCCATTCTGCGCTCAAGGTCGGCCGGTGGGACCTGACGGATCTCGTGAAGGACCCGTTAAGCAATGAATTCAGCCGCTTTCTCGACTCCATCCAAGACCAGCTCAGGCAGTTTGAAGCAAAGCGTACAAGCCTGCGGCCGGACATTTCGCCGGCGGAATTTGAAAACCTCATCCACATGCTCGAGGGCATTTCAGAAAAGGTCAGCATCGCAAGCGGCTACGCGCACTTGCGCTACTACGCCGATACGTCATCAAATGAGGCGTCGGCGCTGGTCACAAAGATGGAAAAGCTGGCGTCTGACATCGGCAACAGGACGCTCTTTTTCGACCTCTGGTTCAAAAAGCAGATCGACGACGAAAATGCGAGCAGGCTGATAAACGCGGTGCCCGAAGTCTACCGCGAGTACCTCCGGCACAAGCGGCTTGTGGCAAAGTACGCGCTGAGCGAGCCGGAAGAAAAAATAATCAACACTCTTCAAGTCACCGGCACCGGCGCCCTTGTCAAGATCTACGACAAGATGGTGAGCGGCTTTGAATTCACCATGAAGCTAAAGCGCGGCAGAAAAACTATAATCAAGAAATTCGACAGCAGAGAAAAGCTCGTGACGCTTGTCAGAAGTCCCGACTCCAATACTAGGGAGGCCGCATACAAGTCGCTCTTTGAAGTTTACAAAAAGAACAGTGGCGTGCTGGGCGAGATATACCAGAACGTCGTGCTCCAGTGGCGCGACGAGGCGGTCTCGATGCGTGGCTACAAGTCGCCGATCTCGGTGCGCAACATCGCAAACAACCTAGATGACGGCACAGTAGAAGCTCTTCTTACAGTATGCAGGAAGAACGCGCCTGTGTTTCAGGACTATTTCAGGGAAAAGGCAAAGATTCTTGGAATGAAAAAGCTCCGCCGCTACGACCTCTATGCGCCGATTTCAACAAAGGCATCTGACAGCAAAAAGTTTGCCTTTGGCAAGGCTGTAACAAGCGTGCTTGATACTTTTGGCGACTTCCACCCGCAGTTTCGCGATCTTGCCGGCCGGGTCTTTGCCGAACATCATGTTGATTCAGAAATAAGGAAGGCAAAGAGGGGCGGCGCGTTCTGTTACACCGTGGCGCCCAAAATAACGCCTTACGTCCTGCTCAACTTTGACGGCCAGACAAGGGACGTGTCGACGCTTGCTCACGAGTTCGGCCACGCAATACACAGCATGCTAGCTTCTGAGATGCCGATAATGGTCTCGCACGCGCCGCTGCCGCTTGCCGAGACAGCGTCCGTGTTTGCAGAGATGCTGCTCAACGAAAAGCTCGCGGAAAAGATGTCAAGAAAGGAGCGCAGACTGCTCCTTGCTGAGCAGATTGACGACATGTATGCCACAATAATGCGGCAGGCGTATTTCACACTCTTTGAAGTGCAGATCCATGACGCAATAGCGGGCAGCGTCACGATTGATGCCGTCGCCAAAGTGTACGTCGACAATCTGAAGGAGCAGTTTGGAAATTCAATAGTGCTGTCGCCTGAGTTTGAATGGGAGTGGATATACATCCCACACTTTTACCACACGCCATTCTACACCTACGCCTACTCGTTTGGCAACCTGCTGGTGCTGTCGCTCTACCAGCAGTACAAGCGCGAGGGCGGGTCATTTATCCCGAGATACTTCAAGATACTGTCCGCCGGAGGCTCAAGAAAGCCGGAGGAGCTCCTGACTGAGGCCGGAATCGACATCTCTAGGCAAGAGTTCTGGCAGCAGGGCTTTGACTATGTGCAGGAAATGATAGAGCAGCTGAAATCACTTGGGCCGCAATAATGGCGATGCAGTCCTTGTCGCGGCCATAGCAGGGTCTATGGCTGCCGGCGTCCTGTTTCCTGCCATCGGCCTGCTAGTCGAGCCCTACATCCTAGTGTGGCTTGGCGCGCTATTGTTTCTTAACCTTATCAGGCTCAAGACTGCCGATCTCGTCACGACTTTTACAAAGCCAAGGCAGCTTGCTGTTCTATCATTTGTCAAGCTAGTCGCTCTGCCGCTTGCAATGTATGCTCTTACCTATGCCATTTACGAGCCGTTTGCCCTGCCTGTTCTGTTGCTGTCGGGCATTTCGACAGGTCTTGGCGCGCCGTTCGTCGTCAACCTGATCGGAGGAAGACTGCCACTTGTGGTTGGCATGATAATTGCCACCTCGCTTGCCGTGCCCTTTGTGCTGCCATCAATAGTCTACGCGCTGGTGGGCTCGCAGTTTGACATCCCGGTGCTGCACATGGTGTTCCTGCTTTCCGCCGCGCTCTTTACGCCGCTTGCCGCTGGCTGGCTTATCAAAAAGTACCTGCCTTCTGCGTCAAGGTTTGCCGATAACAATTCGTTTCCGCTGTCGCTCGTCTTCATTGTGCTGATAAACTTTGGCATGTTTGCCAAGTTCTCCGGGTATTTTTACGAAGATCAGGTGTTTATGCTCCAGACCATGGCGACGGCGTCTCTCTGCTATGCCGCCTACAGCCTTGTCGGGTACGTCAGCACAGCCGGCAGCAGGCACGAGAGGGCGGCTGGCCTCATCTCGATGACCTACATCAACAACGTGCTTGTGGCGGTGTTTGCGTTTCAGTTCTTTGGCCCGCCAGTGGCCGCGCTAGCTGCACTGTACAACATTCCTTACTATGCCGGCATCATGGCTATCAAGAAAGTCATGCCAAAATACTGATATATGCGCTGCCCTGGCTGTCATCAACATGCCAGTCATTCAGATAACCATGAGCCAGGGAAGGACGGTTGAGCAAAAGCGCGAGCTTGTACAAGTATTGACAAAGGAAACAGCGAGAATTCTCAAGACAAAAGAGGAGAGCATCCGCATCCTCATTTACGAAGTGTCAAAAGAGAACTGGGGCAACGCTGGCGTGTTTGGGCTTGATATGAAATAATAGTAGCAGCAGTTAACGCTCGCCTGCTGCCGCGTCCAGAATGGCTTTTGCCTGCTTGTAGTGGACTGCGTCTACCATCTTGCCCTCAAGCCTCACCGCGCCCCTGCCGCTCCCCTTTTCCATTGCGTCGCCAAGCGCCTGCACCACCTTTTTCGCCCATTCAACCTCGTTCCTGCTTGGTAGGAACACTCTGTGCACTGGCTCGATCTGGCTTGGGTGGATTATGCTTTTGCCCGAATATCCGAGGCGCCTTGCAATAGTCGCGTCCTTTACAAGGCCATCAGCGTCGTCTATTTTTTGCCATATCGCGTCTATTGCGTGCATGCCGGCGGCCCTTGCGTCCACCGGGACTTTGGCGCGCGCATATGAATACCCTGACGCGTCGCGCTCGTCGTAGTCGAGCCCCATGTCATACAGAAAGTCAAAGACGCCAAAGATAAGCGCGTTTATCCTGTCGTCGGCGCCGGCTATCTGGTAAGCGTTCACTACTCCTTTAGCAGTCTCGATAGAAGGCATTAGCGCTATCTTGCCGGTCCTTCTTTCTTTTTCACGCGCTGCCAGCTGCTTTTTAATTTCGGCAATTTCATCGGCTTCGTTGACCTTGGGGATCACCACCCCATCGATGCCTTTCTTCACCACTGCCTTGAGATCGGCAGCTATTAGCCCAGATTCCGGCGAGTTTGTCCTGACGTACACCGGCCTTGAATATTCCTGCCGGCGGGCAAACGCGTCTGCAATTATTTTTCTTGCAGCGTCTTTTTCGTTGGCAGGAACAGAATCTTCAAGGTCAAAGCAAATGATATCTGCCAAAAGCGTCTTGGCTTTTTCCACAAAGCGGCTGCTGTTGCCGGGGACAAAGATAAGGCTTCGGAACATATTTTATCTATCTTCAAAAAGAGAAAGAAAGGAACTGGTTTATAGTTTCTGCGGGGTAGTCAGGATCTTGCCGAACTGCTGGGCCTCTGCCATCATGACGTGGCCTCTGACCATGTCTGAGAACGGCAGGACTGTGTCGATGACCGGCTTGATCTTGCCCTTGCTGACCCAGTATATGACATCTTCAAGCTCTGCCTTTGTGCCCTGGGTCGAGCCTAGCAGGTTGGTGCCCTTGAAGAACAGGTATCTCAGGTCGATGGTCGCGTCATAGCCTGTGGTCGCGCCTGTCGCGACGAGCGTCCCGCCCATCTTGAGCAGCGCGATTTCCTGCGGGAACACGGACTTGCCGATGTGCTCAAAGACTACGTCGACGCCAGATTGCCCCAGCTTTTTGTTGATTTCGCGCACCTTCTTGTACCAGTCGGCTTCCCTGTGGTTGACAACATAGTCGGCTCCAAGGTCGAGGCACTTGTCCATCTTGTCTTTGTTGCCGGCGGTGGCAATCACGGTGCAGTTGTACAGCTTGGCAATCTGGATGCCCACCATGCCGACGCCAGAGCCTCCACCCATGATAAGCACAAGCTGCCCTGGCTTTATCTTGGCGCGGCCGACGAGCATGTGCCACGATGTCATGCCCACCATAGAGACTGCCGCCGCGTCCTCAAACGAGACATTGTCTGCGATTTTCGCGACGTTGACTTCTGGCAGGTGGGTGTACTGCGCAAACCCGCCCCAGAGCGGGCCTGTCTGGAATCCCCAGATCAGCCTGTCGTCGCAGTCGTATTCCCTGCCGGAGGTGCACGCGTCGCATACCCTGCAGCTCATGTTTGAATGTGAAACGACCCTGTCACCCACCTTGAGCTTTCTCACGTCAGAGCCGACTTCTACCACGGTGCCAGCGACGTCGCTTCCAGAGATGTGGGGAAGCGGAGTCTTGACCGGCTCGCCCCATATCGCCCAGAGGTCGTTGTAGTTGTAGGACGCTGATTCAACCTTTATCATGACTTCGTTGGGCTTTATCTTGGGAACGTCGATATCTTCAATCTTGACCACTTTGGTCGGGTCCTTGTTGTACTCTCGAAATACTGATGCCTTCATGGAAGCAGAAGCAAGTTCCAGACCTTAAATAGTTAACTCATGACCGAGTCTACATCTTAACATTGAACAGTATTTTGATCTCTGCCGATGAAGTTTTTATTATTTGTTGCAGGATACATATCTCTCCTTATTTTGCATGATCAACAGGCTGGGCGGAGTAAAAGTAATAATAATCGTAATAGTGTCAGATCAGAAAAAGGCTGGGCTGTTGTGTCGGTTCTATACGAAGAAACTTGAGTTTGATGTCAGGATAGAAGACATATGCCCCCACGCCTGACAGGCACTGGGTTGAAGTTGCCTCAAAGAATTCTGGGTCGATAATAAAAGCCTGCTGGTGCCTGACAAGAAAAGAATGTCAAAAGAAGTGTGTACGAAGTTACAAGATCAATATCGTCAGCGAAACCGGCATAATATAGTTTTATACCAACAACATCCAGCCCCTGTACTGGGAATTGAGAGAGAGAATGGCGTAAAAATATCACCGAGCCAAAGAAAGAGAACGGGGGAACCTTTTCCACATTCAAGGATCAAGATGGCAGGCAACAGCTTTACCCTTGTCGAGCCACCAGCTGATCATCGCTAGCGCCTGTCAAACTTGAATTCCTTTTTCGGCTGCTGGATGCGCATCAAAAGCTGCTTCAGCTCTTCGTCCGTCAGCGGCCGGCTGAGCCTGCCAGAAGAGGCCGCGCTGATGAGGTAGTTCTCGACTGCCATCGCAAGATCGGGTTTGACAAGCCGGATGTTCATCAAGCGCTGGCGAGCCTGCGGGTCAAGTAATGCCAGCAGGACGCGCTGGCGCATGGCTGCAGCCTCAGCTTCGCGCCTCCTTGCTTCTTCATCATTTGGCTGCTGCGGCGGTTGCTGCGGGAACGACATATTATTATTTTACTACGCGTAGCGCTGGAGTTGCGGCGCTGCCTTGACAAGCTCTTTGTGGATCTCGGTGGCAAGCCGGTCCATTCTTTTCATGCCTTCGCTAGAAACGATCCTGCCCTTGCCCTGCACCTTGACGATGTAGCCGGATGCTTCCAGCTGCTGGAGCGCTTTGCGCACGATTGCGCCGCTAGCGTCCCTGTGGTGGGCAAGGTTGTAGCCAACCTTCTTCCTGCCACCGTAAGCGACTTTAAGGTCAGAAACACTAAGGGGACCATGAAGGTAAACCTTTCTCAAGAGTGAAGCACATCTCACGTACCACCAGTCCCTGCTCTGGGGCATCCTTTCGGCGTGCGAGCCTGTCTTGACAAATGCCGACCAAGCCGGAGGCTCTATCTTTTTGTCCTTCTTCAGCTGCTTGACCAGCTTGAGTATCAGCTCGTCAGCCGGAACGTCATAAGCCTTGGCCATGTATTTTGCAAGTTTGCCCGAGCCCTTATAAATCCTTATTCCGCCGCCAGAATCTTGCGGTAGATGTGGCCGCACCTGAGGCAGGTGATCCTCACCGCCCTTGTTTTTGCCCTGCCCACCCTTACCCTTGCTGTCGTGCCCGGCACAATGAACGCCTTGCACTTTTTGCAGTACAATTGCCTGACATCGTAGGGCAGCCGGAGGCGAAAGCGCATTGCCATCTTTTTCGCAAGCTGGGCCTTCCTGCCAGCAAGGTTTTCATCTTTTTCCTTGAGTGTGTTCGCCACAAGAATGTCTATGCGCTCCCGCGCCACCTCTTTGACCTGCAGCCTCCTCTTCTTCTTCTTCTTCAATGGTTGCAGAGAAATGCGCCTCCAGCTCATAAGCTTTGGCGGTAACAACCGTTAATTGCATTGTCAAGCCATTACCTTTGTTGGACAACTTGGAGCAGCTGGCTGCAGCGTATGCGAAGCTCAGAGAGCAGACGCACGGCGACCAGGTCGAGCTTGCTCGGCTGGCAGTCAGGATCGTCGACGTAATCTCGTCGCCGTCCTTTGCCTTTCCCATAAAGGAAGAAGCGCTTGCAAGCAGCGGGACGACTACCTACACATATCAAAACAATGCCACTTACCCCGCCCTTTTTGACTTTCTTGCCGAGCTCCTTCACACCAAGGTGCCAATAGAGGTAGAGAGTGCGAAATTCGGACCCGGCGAAATTCTGGTCAACAAGGAAAACAAAAACGAGGCAGACATCGAGCTTGGGCTTGGCACCAAGGAGCTGCAAAAGCTGGTGCACGCAAGGCGCGCCGAGATATTTACGAAATACGCCGGTGCTGCTCCTTAATATAAGGCGCTGCAAGATGCAAAAGGTACGATAACGCTTATCATTGCAGAAGCCGCGCTTGAAACAGTGCCAAACGAGATCGCCGGGCACCCCGCAGTAAAGAACCACGCGCGCAGAGTCGGGCTCAAGCCGTCAGAAATTCTGCTTGACAGAAGCTACCACCACGCGGCGATGAAAAAGCTAAAGGACGGCGGCGGCGGCAAGCGCGGCAGGCCCGACATTGTCCACTTTGCGCTCATGGAGGCGCTGTCGACCCCGCTCTTTATGGAAAACGAGCTGAGGGTCTATGTCCACACAGTGAACGACAAGATAATCGCAATTGCTGACAACCTGCGCATACCCAAATCGTACTTTCGCTTTGAAGGGCTGATGACGAGCCTGTTCAGGGACAAGGAGGTCAAGAGCGAAGAAGGTGCAGTCCTGATGCAGCTTGCCGACGGCACCCTGCAGGACCTGCTAGACAGCATCGAGCCTGACAAAGTGATTGGCCTTTCAACCGTCGGCGTACAGGGCACAACAGCAGAAAAGGCGGTTGCTGAAAACATCTCCTCCTCTTCTGACAATAATTGCGCGTTCGTCGTTGGAGGGTTCCCAAGGGGCCATTTTTCAGAGAGCACGACAAAGCTGCTCAACTTGACATACTCAATAAGCGACTATGGGCTGGAAGCCCATGTTGTCATTGCAAGGGTGCTGTACGAGTGCGAAAAGCTACTTGAAAAAGGCGTCCACCATAAAGGCGATAAAGAGCGCCGTAAGGTAGGGGCTTGAGAACTTGAACACAGTCCACGACGCCTTTTCGCTTGGCTTGGCAAGGAGCCAGACAGAGAGCGCGATCATAACTGCGCCAAAGACGCTTGCAGTAACCAAATAGATCATGCCAAACTGGTTGAAAAAGAACGGCAGCACGCTAAACACCACCATCATGAGCGTAGTCCCGGCGATGACTCTGACAGATGCCTTTTCGCTCGACACCACCGGCAGCATCGGCACGCCGGCCTTTGTGTAGTCCTTCTTGACGTGCAGCGCAAGGCTCCAGATGTGGGTCGGAATCCAGAGGAACACGAGCCCAGCCATCACGAGCCCAATCTCGATGTTTGCCGTCGTGACTGTGACGTAGCCTATGAGCGCCGGTGCGCCGCCTGAAAAGCCGCCTAGGATGATGTTGCTCTGGCTCCTGCGCTTGAGCCACTTGCTGTAGACGATGATGTTGTCGAAAAGCCCAAAGGCCATCAGCCCAAAAGCCCAGATGTTAATGAACCATGCGCATGCAAGCGAAATTGCCGCCAGCACCAACCCGAACGCAAGCGCATTGTGGGGCGATATCCTGCCAGAAGGTATCGGCCTTCCCTTGGTCCTGTCCATTATGGCGTCAATGTCCCGGTCGTTGTAGCCTGTCAGGGTGTCGGCTGCTGCCGAGCCCGCCGCAACTCCGCCTATCAGGAGCATCCACGTCAGAGGCGTTATAGGGATGTCGAACAGGAACGATGCAGTCAGAGCCGCGCCAAACGCCGTGAAAACCAGCAGGTACCAGATCTTTGGCTTGGTAAGCTCGTAATAGTTCTTGAGCCTGTTGCCTGCCGATATTTGGTGGGGTATCGTCAAGTCTTGGCGGTCAAAAGTAAAGTGAAATTATTAGTTATTTATATCATTACTTGGCTATCGACGTGGAGTAGGCCATCTCGCGGCTTGTCTTCCGCATCTCGATAAACGTCTCTGTCTTTTGCACGCCCTCTATCCGCCCTATCTTTTCAGAGATTAGCTGATGCATCTCGTCAAGCGAGCGGGCGTTCATCGTTACAAGGATGTCGAACCTGCCCGTGACTTCTGCCACTTCCCTCACTTCAGGGATCTTGAACAGCTCGTTGAGCACGTTGTCCCGGAGCTTTGAGTCCATGTTGATGCCGGTGAGCGCCTTGACGTTAAAGCCGAGAGCTTCGTCGTTAATGACAATGGTGAATTTCTTGATAAGGCCGCGCTTGACCAGGCGCTTTATCCTGCTGTACACGACGGACGAGTTGACGTTGATTTTCTTGGATAGCCTTGGTACGGACATACTTGCGTCCTTGGCAAGCTCGCTCAAAATTTTTACGTCTAAATCGTCAATTCTACCCATTCAACGAATCAATTAGATCATAATTTTGGGAGTTAATAAATGTATTAATTGCAATTTTGTTGAGCTAAAAAAGGAAATTTAGAGGATGTTCCTGTCCTTCAGGAGCTCTGCCAGCAGGACCGCGCCCTTGGCCGAGCCCATCTTTTCATTGTGCGACAGGAGCACGTACTTTATGCCGTTGTCAAAGGCGGTATCCTTCCGGAGCCTACCAACTACAGTCGTCATGCCGTCGTTTATCTCTCTGTCTATCCTTGGTTGGGGCCTTGTCGGGTCGTCGTGCACGACGATGTAGTCCTTTGGCGCAGTCGGCAGGCTCTTGATCGACACATTCTTTGAGAATTTCAGCATCTCCTTCTTGACCTCCTCTGCCTCAGCTGTCTGCTCGGTCTCGACAAACACCGACTCGGTGTGGCCGTCAAGAACTGGAACTCTTGTGCAGGTGCAGCTCACCTTGAGCGGCGCCGGCGCTATCGAGCCATTGTTCATGCCGCCAAGGATCTTTTTAGTTTCAATCTGCACCTTTTCCTCCTCCTTTGGAATGTATGGGATGACGTTGTCCATGATGTCAAGCGCGATTACGCCCGGTGACCTTCCCGCGCCAGAGAGTGCCTGCATCGACGTCATGAACACCTTTTCAATGCCAAATTTATCCAAGATGGGCTTGAGCGTGATAGCCATGCCTGTCGTAGTGCAGTTTGGCAGCGGTGCAATGAATCCTTTCCACCCACGGTTTTTCCTCTGTATATTCAGAAGCTCAGCATGACCATCATTGATGCCAGGTATGAGTATCGGGACGTCGATTTCATAGCGAAATGCGGCAGCAGTGCTGATTACGGGCGTAGTCTTGGCAAACTTGGGCTCTATTATCTTGGCGTCATCTGACTCAAGGGCGGTAAATATGAGATCAAAGTTCTCCGGCTTGATGTCATCTACCTTGCTGACGACCATGTTCTTGACGTATTCTGGCACCTCTTCTCTGTTGTGCCATTTTAGGATGCCGGAATTGGGGTCGCGAATTGCGTCGACGTATTTCTTGCCTGCCGACCTTTCAGAGGCGGCCACCTGTGTCAGCTCGAACCACTTGTGCTTGTTCAGAGCCACAACGAATTCCTGGCCCACTGCGCCCGTGGCCCCAATGACTGCTACCTTGAGCATATGTAGAGGCAGGTTTGTGAACGGAACTAATAATCGTT
>DAINRX010000033.1:3041-12274 GCA_036741635.1 Nitrososphaera sp. | reverse complement strand
TCTCTGAAGTAGGGGATGACCTTGTTGCCAAACATCTCGATGCTTCTAAAGTAGCCCTCTCCCCAGAATCTGATGATAAAGTGGTTTGTCCCGGCCTTGATAAAGCGCTCGAGCATCTGGATCACGTCGTCTGGCTTGCCGACCCCGATTGCAGTTCTGGCCACGCTGTCCGGTATCTTCATGGCGGCGCGCTTCATCTGCTCCATCAGCTCTGGCTTGTTCATGGCGTATTCTGTGAAATACCTGCGGAAGTCAAACTCCGAGTCCTGCTCGATGTTGTGCACCTTTAGCAATTCAGGCTTGTAGAGGCTGACTTTGACCGCGTTTTTCATCTTGTTCCACGCCTCCTCGCCATCGTCAGTAAAGTATACGTCGACGTCGTTTGCGAATTGAAAGTTGTCGAGGTCCCTGCCCCGCTTCTTTGCGTGATCTCTGATCACGTTTGCGTGATGCTTGAAGAGCTCGGGCGTATAGCCTATCGGTATCCAGCCGTCGCCGTAGGTCGCGCACAATTCAAGTGTCTTTGGGGCGCCTGCCGCGATGTAGACTGGCGGCCTTGGCTTTCTCACGCTTTCTGCCTGCAGGCAGGCGTTTATGAGCTTGTAGTATTCGCCGCTGTAGTCGACCCGGTTGTCTGGGCTTGACTCGAATAATCGCTCAATGACTTCGAGCTGCTCCTTGAATTTAGTAACAGGCTTGCTAAACTCTATTCCAAAGTCCACCACGTTCTGAGCTTCGCCAGCGCCGATGCCGAGGATGCCGCGCCCGTGCGTTATTCTGTCAAGCGTGACTGCCGAGAGCGCAATGGCAGACGGATGCCTCCTGATGGCGTCCGTGACGCACGTCCCAAGCTCGACGTTTTTCGTGATCGCGCCGAGCGCCGCGAGCATGATCCACGCGTCGTTCACGATTGCATTCTTCCACTGGGGCACATTGGAATGATCCATCGCCCATACTGAGTCATAGTCCAGCCTGTCTGCCATCTGGGCGGCGGTCATGATCTGGTTCTCGTCGAGGCCGAGCCTGGCGACGTTGAGCCCCTGCGTAAAGCCAAATTTTATCCTGTTCAAAGCGTCATCAAGCCTCCATAGAATGAGAGAAGGTAGTTATTATTCATTTAAATCTAAAGTCAAAGCGAGGATATATTTTAATCTTGGGCGCGCAAGAGCCAAATAATTCACATCCTCAGCTTGTCAACATAATATATTCAAACTGTCAAGAGTGCTTGAATCACCATGTAAAATCGCCGGCTCGCAAGACCTGTCAATGTTCAGCGGAAGCAGCAAAGACGGCGGCGTTGACGACCAGTTCATCGGGATAATTGACGACCTGGTGATGATGTCCGAGAATGACATAGAGCTGGCTGAGGGCCTGAGATGGATAGACGCCCAGTCGCAAAAGAACGGCGTTACGTTCTACGAGATGGCTCTCATAATCCTGAGAAAGCACATGGCCGAGAGAAAGGCCAAAGAGTGGCTGAACAGCAAGCTCAACCCGCAGTAGATGATTTCACTGCCTTATTGACTGCTTTTCCTGTATCCTCGGATCGGTGACGTTTGAAACGATGTTGAATGGACTTAGCTTATCCCTTGGAATCAGGTCTGCAAGCGCGTATGCCACGTTCACAAGCAACTGCTGGCTTATCTTGCGTATCCTGTTGTCTAGGATCGCCCTCATCGTGAACGGGAAGATGAGCGCGTTGTTTGCCCTGTTCTCGAACTTGTAGCTGCCGGTGGCTATCACCTGGGCGCCTGCCTCAAACGCCTCCTTGGGGTGAATCTCGGGGTCGGGGTTTGTGAGCGGGAAGACTATCGAGTCCTTGCTCATCGACCTCACCATCGCAGGGGTCAGCAGGTTCTTGACGCCCGATACGCCTATGAACACGTCCTTGCCCTTGACGGCCTCCGCAAGCGTGCGGATGCCTTCCGTCTTGCCACCACTGGTTATCAGGGCAAGCTCTATCTTGTACTTGTTCATTGTCTCCGGCGGCCTTTCCTTTGAGAGGACACCCTGCGAGTCGGTGACAACCACGTCGGCGATGCCTATCGCCTTCAGTATCTTGACGATACCATAGCCGGCAGAGCCTGCCTGCCCCTGCTACCACCACCACGCTCGTGCTCTCGGGCTTGCGCTTTGTGAACCTGAGGGCATTGAAGAGCGCGGCGAGCGTCACGACCGCGGTGCCGTGCTGGTCGTCGTGGAATACCGGGATGTCAAGCTCGGCTGTTAGCCTGTCCACTATTTCAAGCACCTTTGGGGTCTCGATGTCCTCTATATGTTTATGCCGCCAAAGACCGGCGCGATGCTCTTGACAGTTTTCACTATCTCTTCGGCGTCGGTGGTCTTGAGGCATATCGGAAAGGCGTCAACGTTGCCAAATTGCTTGTACAGAACCGCCTTACCTTCCATGACAGGGAGCGCCGCCTCCGGCCCGAGGCTGCCAAGGCCAAGCGTCCTCGTGCCATCCGTCACGATCGCAAGGTTGTTCCACTTTGAAGTATATTCATATACGCTTTCTCCCTATCGGCGGCTATCTCGAGACAGACCTCAGCCACCCCGGGGGTGTAGGCGATGCTTATGTCGTGGGGCGAGTTGACCGATACCTTGCTTTTTAGCTCTATCTTGCCCCGCAGCCTCCTGCGCAGGTCATCAATTGCTTCCTGTTCGAGCGTCCGCTTGTTATTATTGTTATTGTTATTATTATTCTGAGGCTTTTTTCTCGCAGGTTTGTTTCCCTTTTGCCGCCACGGTTTCCATAATAATCATCCATCTCCCTTCGGCTAAGCCTATTAAGTACGCTGGGCCGGGCTACCTCTGTTTGCAATGGGCGTGTACTCACAGCCCATCGGTCCGCAGTACTTGCCGACATAGACTGCCTTTGGGCGGTAGAGAGCCGGCTTTGGGGCGGCCTCTGCAAATTTTTCCTCAATAACGTGGGCTGCCCAGCCCGCTATCCTCGAAATCGCAAATATCGGAGTGTTGAGGTCCATCGGGATCCCCATGCTGTAATAGAGCGACGCGCTGTAAAGGTCGACGTTTGCGTATATCGGCTGGCGCTTGTTCTCAAGCATGTATTTCCTGGTAGCTTCCTCGACCCTCTTTGTGATCTCGTACCACTTATTGCTCTTTTCACGCGATATCCTTGCGGACAGCCTTGCCAGAATGTCGGCGCGTGGATCCGTAGTCCTGTAGACTGCATGACCCATGCCCATAATCCTGCCGCCTGACTGGAGTCGGCTTGTGACCCACCTGTCGACGCTTGCAGGGTCGCCTATCTCAAGCAGCATCTTCATCACCTGCACGTTTGCGCCGCCGTGGAGCTCGCCTGAAAGCGCGCCCACCGCGCCGCTGATGCAGGCGTACATGTGCGCCCTCGTGGAAGCGATTTCGCGGGCGGCAAAAGTGGAAGCGTTAAAGCTGTGCTCTGCGTGCAGTATAAGGCAGATGTCCATCACCTTGGCTTCCTCGGCAGAAGGCTCGACTCCCCTCAGCATGTAGAGAAAGTTTGCAGCGTGAGAGCCCTTTTCCATCGGGTCTATAACGTGCTGCCCGTTCCTAACCCGGTTCCAGGCTGCCACTATCGCCGGTATCTTGGCGATGAGGATGACTGCGCGCCTCACATGTGCCTCCTTTGATGAGTCGTCAATGTTGAGGTCGTAATCTGCCAGCTCGGAGACATATGACTGGAGGACGTCCATGGGCTGGGCCCTCTTTGGCCTGTTCTTGAAGTTCCGGATCAGAGGATCAGGGAGGCCGCGCGCCTCTTCAAGTCTGCGCTTGAAATCCTCAAGCTGGCTGGCGGTCGGCAGGTCGCCAAGAAGCAAAAGGTATGCAGTCTCTTCATAAGTGGAATGGTTGACGAGATCGAGTATGTCATAGCCTCTATAGATGAGCTTGCCGTTCTCGCCATCAATTGAGCATATCCTGGTGTCGGCAACCTCTATGTTTCTAAGGCCAATGTTTCGTGCGTCCATTTATTATCAGATATAGAGGTAATTGCCCTCGATTTGTATATTAAAGTAGTGTCGTAGCTTTTTTGATTACAGCATAAAACAGTTGACGAATAAGGATTGTCATCCTTCCTGCTCCTTCTTATATTATGAGATAGTAATTATATCACTGCAAGGCAACCAGATGCCGCGCTTGACCAAAGGTATAACGTACAGGGACGCCGGCGTCGACGTCAAAAAGATACGCACGGTACAAAAGTCGATTGGTAGGATAATATCGGCCACCCACCAGCTGCTTGCTGCAGGCAGAGTGGTCTCAGGCTTTGGACACTATGCAGGTTTGATAAAGGTAGGCTCGCAGACTCTGGCGCTCCACTCTGACGGCGTCGGAACCAAGGTGCTCGTGGCGCAGCTGATGAACCGCTTTGACACGGTCGGCATCGACTGCGTCGCAATGAACGTAAACGACGTCATTTGCGCTGGCGCGCAGCCTGTTGGTTTTATCGATTACGTCGCACTCAGGCAGCCAAACGAGTGGCTCCTGCAGGAAATTGCCAAGGGCTTGGTAGAGGGCGCAAGGCAGTCGCAGATGGCAATTGTCGGCGGCGAAACCGCAGTGCTACCAGATGTGATTGCCGGCGACGAGAACGCGTTCGACCTCGTAGGGATGGTCATGGGCGTTGTCAAAAAGCCGGTGCTAGGAAACGCGATAAAGCCGGGCGACGTCATACTGGGAGTTGGAAGCAGCGGGCTCCACTCTAACGGCTACACGCTTGCCCGCAAGGTGCTACTGTCGAAATATTCTGTCGACGACAAGGCAGATCATCTGGTGCAGACAGTGGGCGAAGAACTGCTTGTCCCAACTAGAATCTATGTCAAACCTGTTATTGAAGTTCTAAGGAAAATCAAGGTGCATGGCCTCGCCCATATTACGGGCGGCTCGTTCACGAAACTGCCGCGCCTCAATGCCAGCGTGAGGTACGAGCTTGAGGACCTGCCGGCTCCGACAGGCATTTTCAAGCAGATAATGGTCGACGGCAACATCGACATCAAGGAGATGTACCGCACGTTCAACATGGGCATTGGGTTTTGCATTATCGCGCCAAAGGCAAGCGCCGACAAGATTGTTGACATATTTGCGAAACACAGGATGTGCTGCAGGTCCGTTGGCAGGATAGGGAAGGGCAGGGGCGAAGTTGCCGCAAAAATAGGCAGCAAGAAGGAAGTGCTGTAAACAAAAATTAATATGCGTTCGTCGGTAATTTCCCAGAACATTGCTTGCAGTCGAGGTCGATGACAACTACCAGCAGGCCTGCAAATCCATTGCTCTGCAGATCGAGAGCAGCAAGAGCATGCTGACCGCAAGGCAGGTTCTCAAGGTAGTCAGAGAAACGGCCTCGGCTTACCACTTATCAACTATGCCAAGGAACGAGCACATCATACAATATTTGCACGATAACCGCTATCGTCGTCTGCTAATGGTCAAGCCTGCAAAGACTGCCTCTGGCGTTGCAGTCATTGCAGTCATGCCCAAGCCGTACGAGTGCCCTCATGGCAGGTGCACCTACTGCCCCGGCGGCATCGAGTTTAACACGCCCCTCAGCTACACTGGCACCGAGCCGGCGACAAGGGCGGCGCAAAAGTTCAGCTACGACCCGTACCAGCAGGTGCGATCAAAGATGGAGCAGCTGCAATCACGTGGCCACGACACGGGCAAGACAGAGGTCGTCATAGTAGGAGGCACGTTCCCGTTCATGCCAGCCGACTATCAGCGTGGCTTTGCAAAATCGTGCTACGACGCCCTCAACGGGTTTGAATCAGTAAGCTTGCAGCAGGCAATAGCTACCAACGAGACTGCAGACAACCGCTGCGTCGGGTTCACGGTAGAGACCAAGCCTGACTATTGCAAGGGGCCGCACGTCGACCTGATGCTAGAGCTTGGCGTCACTAGGGTGGAGATAGGCGTCCAGTCGCTCCGCAACAACGTTTATAAACTAGTCAACAGGGGTCACACTTTTGACGATGTCATTGACGCTTTCCGGATTGCGCGTGACGCCGGCTACAAGATTGTCGCGCACATGATGCCCGGGCTGCCGGGAAGCTCGCCTGAAAAAGACGTCGAGGACTTTAGACGCCTGTTTGAGGACAAGGCGTTCATGCCAGACATGCTAAAGATATACCCGACGCTTGTTATGGAGCACACCGGTTTGTACAAGATGCACCAGAGCGGCAAGTATCGCGCTTATTCTGACGACGATCTGGTAAATGTGATCGTTGAAGCGAAAAAGATGATGCCGCCATGGGTGCGCATAATGCGCGTCCAACGCGAAATAGAGTCAAAGGACATCGTCGCTGGGCCCAAGAGTGGCAACCTCAGGCAGGTAGTGTTGAAAAAGCTGCGGCAGCAGGGCTACAAATGCAGGTGCATCAGGTGCAGGGAAACTGGTCTGCAAAAGAGGTACCCGGCAGAGGATGAAGTGGTGTTGAGGAGGACAGAGTATTCCGCTTCTGGAGGGCGCGAAGTATTCCTGTCATATGAAAGCAGAGACGGCGACACTATACTGGGCTTTTTGCGGCTGCGCAAGGTAGCCAAACCACACAGAAGCGAGCTGTCAGGCAGTGCGGTGGTGCGCGAGCTGCATGTCTATGGGCAGGCGATGAGCGTCGGAAGCAAAGAGGTAGATGACAGCTACCAGCATAGAGGGTATGGGAGCAAGCTGCTCGGTGAGGTCGAGCGGATTGCCAAAGACGAACTTGGCGTCGACAAGATTGCAGTCATTTCTGCTGTGGGCACAAGGCAGTACTACAAGAGATTGGGCTACAGGCAGGACGGGCCGTACGTTTCAAAGGTGGTCTAGAGAGATATATGGAAGAAGAAATAATCGGCAGGGGCACTTGGATTGACAAAATTGCAGACGCGCTGATAAAGCGCGAGAAAAAGCTGGGCAGGAGCCTCGACCTGATAAAGGTCGAGAGCGGCCTTGGCGCGTCTGGCATCCCGCATATCGGCAGCATGGGCGATGCAGTAAGGGCATACGGCATCGCACTTGCGCTCCAGAACTTTGGCTTCAAGTCCGAACTGATAGCATACTCGGACGATATGGATGGTCTACGCAAGATACCGCACGGCCTGCCAGACTGGCTGAAGGACCACATCGCCCGGCCAGTTTCAAGCATCCCCGACCCGTTTGGCAGCTGCCATGCGTCGTACAGCGCGCACATGAGCAGCCTGCTATTGGACGGGTTGGACAAGGCCGGCATAAAATATCGCTTCCAAAGCGGCAGAGAGGTGTACAAGCAAGGGCTGCTTGTCAAACAGATTGACGCGCTATTGAGGAACAGCAGCAAGCTTGGGAAAAAGATAGCCGAGTTTGTCGGTCAGGACAAGTACATTGAGGTACTGCCATATTTTCCTGTGTGCCAGAGCTGCGGCCGGCTCTATACAGCCGTTGCACAAAATTACCTTCAGGAAGAAAAGAAGGTTGCCTACATTTGCTCTGGCAGCAGGATAGGCAAGGCAGACATCGAAGGCTGCGGGCACAGTGGCGAGGCAGACATTGCCAAGGGTGAGGGCAAGCTTGCGTGGAAGGTCGAGTTTGCCGCAAGGTGGCAGGCGCTCGACATCCGCTTTGAGGCATACGGGAAGGACATCATGGACTCTGTCCGGGTAAATGACTGGGTCGCCGACGAGATCCTCGGCTACTCGCATCCGCTGCACGTCAAGTACGAGATGTTCCTTGACAAGTCCGGCAAAAAGATAAGCAAGTCCGCCGGCAACGTGCTGACTCCACAGATGTGGCTGCGCTATGGCACGCCCGAGTCGATACTGCTCCTGCTCTTCAAGCGCATTACAGGAACCCGCCATGTCGGGCTTGACGACGTGCCGGCACTGATGGACGAGTACGACTATTATGAGGACATTTACTTTGGCAAGATAAAGGAGGACAACCCGGCAAAGCTGACGAAAACAAAAGGCATCTATGAATACATCAACAAGCTCAACCCACCCAAACAGCCTAGCCCTCATGTGCTCTACCGCTTTATCGCGCAGCAGGCTTCAATATTTCCAAAAAGTGATGATGACAGGCTCGACAAGATATTCAACAGACTTGTCAAGTACGGCATGGTTAAGGACAAAACAGACGGGATCATGCAAAAGATAAAGCTGGCATCCAACTGGGCAGACGACAACGCGGTTCAGGACGAAAAGTTTGAAGTGCAGTTGACCGATGCACAGAGAAAAGCCGTGCTCGAGCTGGTACAAGCTATCAGGCCATTTGCCGGCACGCCTGACACGTCTGAGAACGCCAAGGTCCTTCAGTCGAAAGTGTTTGACATTGCGCGAAACAATGGCATGGAGCCAAAAGAGTTCTTTACGCTGCTTTACCGGATGTTCCTCAATGCCGAGAGGGGCCCGAGGATTGGCAACTACTTCCTTGACCTTGGAATAGACAGGGCAACCGGTGTGCTGCAGAGATACCTGTAGCTACGAGCCGACCCACTTGTAGCCTTCTCTATCCAGCGCCAGCTTTTTCTGATCCTTGCCAAAGAGCAGCCTCCTGTATCCCTTGGAACCTCAAAGTACCTGTTTGCAGAGTACAGCTCGCGAGTCTTCATGTCTGCTGCGCAGAGCCTGCCTGTGTCTGGCCCCTTTGCGCCGGCCGAATTGTCAAAAATATCCTCGCAACGCACCTGAATTCAAAAGGGTCCAGAATGACGTCAGGGTCGCCAGAGCTTCCATCTGAGAACAGGTCATTTTTGAAAGAAATGGCTTTCTTAAACGTATTGACAGTCGCCTTCTGTCACCAGCGGCCTTTTTAGGTCTGGCGTCGTCAGGTCGTTAGGGTTCTTCTTTCCCTACTACCAGATTGGGGTATACCACCAGGTACATGAAGGCATAGCCTGTGGCAAGCATCTTCATCTTTTGAATGAGTCTTGGAACTTGACGACTTCTTCGGTCACACAACCTCACCAAGAGTCTTTTTCTTTTTTCTGTTGACGTAGCCAGTCACAGCCTACCATAGCGGTCCGTCGTCTCTATAGACGTCATGAGTATCAGGTTATAGTGCTGTTTGGGTTCATCATCTTGCCCACCAGCGATTTGAATTCCTTTTTTGCAATCATGCCTTTCTCGTACTGGTATGTTCCAATCTTGTCATTGTTTTCAATCAATCTTGGGCTTCAGATAGTCCCTCAGGGGCTTGCTGGTTTCTTTCAAAAAAAATCCTTGAGCCTTTGGTTGGACAGCGACAGGCGACTGTCAAACTTGCTGGTGTCCATTAG
>DAINRX010000033.1:0-2941 GCA_036741635.1 Nitrososphaera sp. | reverse complement strand
TGGCGAAAACAGCAATCTCCTTATATATCAAAAGAGACCCATTTCATCTTGAAGATCGTTGAACCGCAAATTCGTGGACAGGCCGCCGATGATAATAGTGCAGGGATCGTGCATCGACTTTAACAAGGAGCGGCCTAGGATAATGGAATTCATCGGCACGCTCGAGTGGGCCATCCGCGCCAAGAGTAAATGCGAGTGCTCGTCTTCAGGCAAGGCTCTCGGATGGGAATTCTTCCACATCTATTTCGACCCTGAATTCGTAGGCAAGTTGCTTGACATTTACCCAGACATACAAAAGCAAGAGGGCAATGACATCGAGCAGCGGTTCGTCCTATGGCTCAACAAGCAAATGAAAAAGTCCAAGCTTGAATATTATTTGAAATTGAGCGACGTGCCCCGCGAAGTCACAAGGGGCTTTCGCCTCAATCCCGAAGCCTACCGCGACGACAACGAGCTTGAAAAGCTGCGCTGAAATTTATAACTAGCAATATGCTGCTAGGTAAAAGGCGTGAAAAAGAAGAAGAAGAAGGGAATAATCTTTGACCTTGACGGTGTGCTAGTCAACTCCATGCCGACCCATGTTCAGGCGTGGAAGACTGCCTTTGCCAAAGTAGCAGGTATCATCAGCATAACCGATCGCGATGTCTATTTGCTTGAAGGAATGCGTGGCATGGAGCTTGTCATAAAAATATTTGAGCAAAAGAATTTTCCTGATCACTCGCTTGCCAAGACGGTACATGACGAAAAGAGCAAGGTCTTCAAGACCGTCAGGAGCTCAAAGGCGTTTGAAGGCGTCAAGGAAATGATAAACAACATTAGGTGCCGCAAGGCAGTAGTGAGCGGCTCTACCAAGCACGATGTTGAAACGATACTTGAAGAGGAATTTGGCAAAGACAAATTCGACGCGATAATAACAGCCGACGACATCAAGAAGGGCAAGCCGGATCCGTCGGCGTTTCTTGAAGCGCTGAATAAGATGGAACTAGAGCCTGGGCAGGTCGTCGTGGTAGAGAACGCGCCGCTTGGTGCCAAGGCGGCAAACAACGCCGGCATTGATTGCTACGTCGTGCTCAACAATACACCCCTTACAAGATCCGATTTTGACGGCATTGTGCCTGAGGACAGGATACTTGACAAAACAAGCTCATTAAAGAAACCGCTTGGAGAGATGTGTGCAGAGGATGATTAAGGTGTTCATATTCTCCCACGAGTCCGACCTTGATGGCCTCTATTCTGCCGCAATAGGGCTCATCCGCTACCCGCAGGCAGCTACCATGTTCCTCGGGTACGGTGCCGAGAACTTTAACAAAATTGGCAATTTTATCTATTCAGCGACGCACTATTCACGCGAGCGCGGGCTTGTCGTCATTGCAGACCTCGGGCTCAACGACGACCTGATAGAAACCTGCAGGCAGATTTTTTCAGACGCAGTAAGGAATGGCTGGAAGATAATGTGGGTGGATCACCACCCTTGGTCGCAGCAGGCCATTGACGCGGTCAAGCCGCTCGTGGAAATAGTGCTCGACGCGTCTGGCAACAAGTGCGCTGCCGACCTGATGTACGAGAAGTTTCTGCCCGACAACATGCTGGCGGCCAAGCTTGCCAGTATGGCCCACACGATAGACTTTTTCACGAAAGATCAGTATCTGACGCCGATATCGGAGCTGATACGCTACTACCAGACGTTTCCCAACTTTTACGACAGGCTGTCAGAGCTTGCAAGAAAATCCGCCCAAGGGATACTTTGGGACGTAGAGATGCAGAGCGACTACAACGACTATGTGCGCCTGCGCGACGAGGCAAAGGCGCAAGTGTTTGCGACCATGCAGGTCAAGCCAGCCGGCAGCTTCAAGGTAGCGTATGTGCAGTCGTCGCCGTACCTGCAGAACAGCCTCTTTTCAGAAGAAGTATTTGCCAGGACGGGCGCCGACCTTGCCATGTTCTACAGCAGCAAGGGCAAAGTGAGCATTCGCCGGAACAACGACGCAATTTCGTGCCGCGACGTGGCTGCCAACCTGCCCGAGGGCGGCGGCCACGCCTATGCCGCCGGAGCCACATTCAAGAGCGACCCGGCAAACACGGCCGCAGTCATTTTGGAGCTTGAGGCGGCCGTTGCCAAGGCCCTAGACCGTCAAATACTTTAAAAGAACACTTGCCGAATAATTACCCATGAACGGGATGAAGGGTAAGGTCGCAATAGTCACCGGAGCCGGTGGCGGAGTCGGCAAGGCGATATCAAAGAGGCTGGCTTCTGAGGGCTGCAATGTGGTGCTTGTTGGCAGGAACAGGAGCAGGCTGCAAAAGGCCGCATCAGAGATTGGCGACAAAAAGAACGCCATGACTATAGTCACGGACATCACCAAGGAAGCCGAAGTGCTGAGCGCGATTGAGCAAACCCTTTCGTCTTTTGACAAGATAGACATCCTAGTGAACAACGCCGGCGCCATCAACGACCCGGTGATGTTCCACGAAATGTCCGACGACCAATGGGACGAGCTTGTCGAGACCAACCTCATCGGCACGTTCAGGATGACCAAGGCCGCAGTACCGGTCATGATGAAGAACAGCAGTGGCGGCAGCATCGTCAACATTTCTTCAGTGCTCGGCATACGGGCGATACCCAAGGTCCCGCTGTCGGTGTACGGTGTGACAAAGGCCGGCGTTATCATGTTCACAAAGAACATCGCCGTCGAGTACGGCCAGTACGGCATTCGCAGCAACTGCGTCTGCCCCTCTACCATCAAGAGCTCGATCATTGAACCATATTTGCAGGACGAAAACGCCAAGAAGGTGCTCGAGTCTACGTTCCCCTTGCGCACGATAGGCGAGCCAGAGGACATCGCGGGCGCAGTTGCTTACCTGTGCTCGAACGACGCCAAGTGGGTCACTGGCACGGTCATGATGGTTGACGGCGGCGTCTCTGCCAAGCAATAGAGGTTAG
>DAINRX010000032.1:8187-12487 GCA_036741635.1 Nitrososphaera sp. | reverse complement strand
CTGCCGTGCTAAAGGCATAAATTATCTTGCGAGTCCGGACAATCTTGTCAAGATAGCAACATGTTCACGTTCTACACGCCACAGACCGCAAACAAGGCGCTGCCAGAGGTAAAGCGCATGTTTGCAAACATTATCGCCCAAAAGAACCAGGTGGTCGCCATACAGGAGCAGCTGCAGATGATAATCGATTCGGGCAGCGAGTTCCAACAGTTTATCAAGAAAAAGCAAGAGCTAAACGCCGCCGTTTCAAACCTCTACAACGCGATAGAGCAGCTCGAGGGCACCGGAGTGATCATAAAGAGCGTGGATGAGGGGCTGCTTGACTTTCCGTCAAAGAGGTTCAACGAGGAGGTCTGGCTGTGCTGGAAAGTAGGAGAGGACGAAATAAAGTTCTGGCATGCCAAAGACGAGGGATTCATGGGCCGCAAGCCACTCGTGACCAGCGGTTTTCCAGCTGGCGAAAACGGCATAGACCCAAGTGAACTCGAACGGCTCAAGTAATCTGCTATTGGGGAGCAGTAGTATTCGCCGTAGGCGATGCGGCTGCCATATTTTGACCTGGCGCTACTACAGTTACCGTTGCAATCATCCACGGGTGCACGGTGCAATAGTATGGTATCGTAGCTCCCGGTTGATCCTGTATTGTTACCGAAGCATTTGCCCCTGGGTTGAATAATCCCGTATCAAATTGTCCCGAAGGGCCTTGCTGAGGATTGCCGGCTGTTGACGTATGCGCTGCCGTGTCATTGTTGATCCATGTAACATTTGATCCACTTGGGACTTGAATTGAGTTTGGAACATAGTATTGATTGGTTTGATTGACTGAGGCACCCGAGGGTATGACTACGGTGATGGCGTTTGTAGCAGTATTGCTGGCACTTGCAGAAGCATTTGTCGCCTGAGGCGACGGCTGCTGTTGCTGGGCATACGCTATACTCCGATGTGGATATTGTGTTATCCCTGCCATGCCAGCAGCAGGGAAAATGGCTATCGTTAGCAATATTGCGACAGCAGCAACAGCTGCTATTGTTAGAGACAGGCTTTTTGAAGTTGCATTGCTCATGTGTTGCGTCAAGGAATCCATTTCCAGGTCCGCTTTAACTCGGCGATCTTGATTATGACATCTGATAGGTAAAATCTTGACTATTACAAGAAGATGAAATCAATTAACCGGAATCACATTATAGAAAAGCTGGCGTTTGGAGCGGCTGCATTGAACCAGCTAGCTATTTCAGGATGAATTTTGCCGCTCTATAAGTAGCCTTTATGGCTCCCGATGCGAGCGGCGGCATCTCTTCCAAAATTGCATCCACCATCTGCTGGCCCCTTTCCTTTAGTATTTCCATTATCCTGTCAAGGTCACTCCTGGCAGCTTCAAGCGCGGCAAGCCCTTCAAATGTGATCGAGAAATATTCGCGGGAGAAGAACAGCATCCAGCGCCGCCTGCGCCTTTCGATGTAGCCCTTGAACATCAGGTCGGTTACGACCTCTGCGACGATGGGCTCGGCCAGCCTGACGTCTTTTACAATCGCCTTTTCGTGCCGGGACTCGCCCCTGACTGACTCGAGAATGCGCATTTCAAGGCGGCTGAGCGCAGGAGACTCTCTCACGTTATCGTGTAGTTCGCAACAAGAGTATTTAATTTGATGCGTGCTTTTATCCATCCGTATATATGTGCCCACCACCGATTGACGCCGCAGAATTTGAAGCTCACAAGGACCTCTCTACGATCATTAACCAGTTCCTTTGCAGGAACCGTGGCAAGGGCTTTTCAGCAAAAGAGATAGCGCAGGCGACCGCGATTTCAGAAGCAGACGTGAATAACGCGATGGTCAAGATGAGCATATCAGACCTTGCTGGAGCGATATCTGGCAGGAAGAGAAAGTTCAAAATAGAAGACGTGACGGTGAACGGCGTCATCTATTACCGGTGCGTCGCAGGCGACTGATTGAGTCAAAAAGCATAGTAAGACCCTTGTCGTATCACGCACCGGAGTGCTGTCCAGCTGGCTACGGGCAATCAGGATCAGGTTTCTGCTCGCATCCGTGATTGCGGTAAGCAACGGCCTTGCCATAGCCTACTGGAAATTCGGCTACATCGACCCGCTGTACGCTGTCTTGACGTACCTCGGCGTCGGCTTTTTGCACGCAAGCGTCGACCTGCTCAACGACTACTGGGATCATAAAAGAGGCATCGATTCTGCAACGACGAGGACCAAATTCTCGGGCGGAACCGGCGTCCTGCCGGAGAACATCCTCACGCCAAAAGCAGTCTATACTGCCGGGATGATATTCCTGATACTTGGCGCAGCGATAGGCGCGTACTTTGTCGCAATACGTGGAGTCGCCATCGCTGTGATACTAGGCTTCGCAGTCGTCGCCATCTACTTTTACTCTACCAGCATCGTCAACGCTGGCCTCGGCGAGCTCTTTGTGGCAATCAAGGGGGCGATGATAGTGCTAGGCACCTTTTACGTGCAGACTGCCGCTATTGACATGGCAGCGATATTTGTTGGAGCCATCGTCGGCCTATTGTCGGCTACCGTATTGTTTATCAACTCGTTTCCAGACTATGAAGCAGACAGATCAAAGGGTCGCCGGACGCTTGTCGTCATCATGGGCAAGAAAATTGCTGCTTCTGCTTTTCCTGTTTTCATAATTGCTGCGTATGCAATGATCGTAGCCGGCATCTTTCTTGGGTTTACAAAAGCCTATTCGCTTGTCAGCCTTGCGTCGCTACCATTTGCTGTCAAGGCGATAATGGCATTGAGAAAGGATCAGGAAAGCGCTGAAAGGCTGGTGCCGGCAATGTCGTGTACTGTAACGTATTCAAGGATAACCGGCTTTTTGCTTGCAGCGAGCCTGATATTCTAAACAACTCTATTTTCATATCAAAACTAGCTCAAATTCGTCCGAACCTATAACTTGAAGAGGATGCGTGAATGAGTATGTAGTCTGTACCAAGATGGCTGCCGACCTTAAGCCTATCCAATACATACATAACGCAGCAATTATGATAAACAGCTAGACTTATTTAGCAGGCAAACGCCTCGACCAATTCATTTTGACACGATTGTAGACAATTCACAACGAGCGATGAAATTCTACAAAGATATTTTCGGATGGAAATTCGAAAAGTGGGACGGTGCTATGGAGGTACTGGATGGTAACTATAGGAGACGAAAAAGAGCTCGGAATCAACGGCTGTCTTTCTAGAAAGGATGAGACGGCGATGCCTACCATGAATACAATAAGTCTGTCTTTAGTTGACAAATTCTCCAACTTCATTCAGAATAAAGGTGGCAAGATGCTGATGCCCAAGACAGCGATACCGGGCGTTGGTTGGTTCTCAACCTGTCAGGATACTGAAGGCAATATCTTTGGAATAATAGAAGAAAATAAAATGGCAACTAAGTAACCGCATCAGAATCTAAAAAACCTGACTCTCTTTTTCTTTTATTTTCCCTGCTATTTCAGTATTTTAAACTCCTGCACTTTCTATAAGGCTTATCAGCTGGTCATACTGCTCGATGAACTTTTTGCCCTTCGCAGTTACCGACACAAGGCCGCTCACCCGATGAATCATGCCCTTCTCCTCCAGCTCGTCAAAGTGCTTCACCAGATTGTCGCACGACAAGAGAATGAAGTGCTGGACGTGGGTCGGCCTAGAAACCTCGTTGTGCATGGTATCCTCTTTAATCGCACACAATATCTCGTAAAACAATTGTAGTTTATGCCGCTTTTCTTGCCTCAATCACAATCCTCCTCCTTGATGCTACACCGTGCATGATGTACGCAAAGAGCGCCAAACCGGCAATCCTTCCAATGGCCAATCCGATGAACGCGACTACGCTGTTGTCAAAGTATGCTATTACCAGCGAGTACTGCTCAACCCACAGGAGCACAAACGCCGCTGGCACGTACAGCATCTTGATATTCACCGCCTTGACTAGTGACACGATGGTGCTCTTGAATATGTACCCAATGGCTGCGATGCTGAATATCCTCTGTAAAGGCTGAGGTCCGCAAGGCCGGCGTAGTTAAAGTAGGGCCCTGATATCAGCGCGGCAGTCGGCACCATGAACGGGACCGCGACCATCACGAAAGGCAGGGTGGTCCTTAACACGTCCCTTGATCCGATGGGCTTGCTGCTACTGCTGTCGTCTGAATTCTTGTAATAGTAGGAAGGCGCGAACGCTTCTGCCTAGAGCGACATCTGGATCCAAAAGAACGCCGGATGCAATACCAGGTCGGCGCTGTACAGCAGGCTTGTCATCTCGAATAGGAACGACGCGCCGAGG
>DAINRX010000032.1:6845-8087 GCA_036741635.1 Nitrososphaera sp. | reverse complement strand
GTTTATTACTCATTCTACGTTTTTCAATGGCATTGTCATCATACGAGAGGCTGCAAGGCCACGCCACGCCTGCAGGCACCAAGAGATACATGCAGTATGCTGTTTCGCAGGGGAGACCTGAAGGGCACTTCAAGCGATTTGACGGATTGCATTTGTCAAGCATCGGTATAGGGACGTACCTCGGCGAGCCGACGCAGGAGGACGACCTTGCAGTTGAGAATGCCGTCTACCAGTCGGTCAAGTCAGGCGCGGTCAACGTCATCGACACTGCTATTAATTACCGTGCCATGAAGTCTGAAAAGAGCATCGGAAGAGCATTATTGCGCCTTGTAAAGGATGGCATAATTACGCGCGATCAGGTTTTCATTTCCACCAAGAATGGCTACATCACAAACGACGGTGACTATCCAAACGTAGACGTGATGGAATACATGTATAGGATGTACATCCAGACTGAAGTGATGAGCGCCGACGACATCAGCTCCGGCTACAACGTCATGAACCCGAACTACCTTGGAAAGTGCATCGACAAGTCGCTCATGAACATGCACCTTTCAACCATCGACCTTGTCTACATCCACAACGCGTTTGAAAGCTGGCACGAGGACGTGAGCAGGCAGCAGTTCATGGAGATGCTTGCCCGGGCGTTTGAAGTCTATGAAAAGTACCGATCGCAGAACAAGATACGGTACTACGGCATGGCGACATGGACCTGCTTCCGCGTGCCGCCCGACAGCCGCGAATACCTGTCGCTTGAGCAGGCAGTCAAGGTCGCAGAAAGCATCGGCGGAAAAAACCACGGCTTTCGGTTTGTCCAGCTGCCGTACAACCTTGCGTACAGCGAGGCGCTCCTCCTAAAGAACCAGTCAGCCGGGCCTGCAAGTAGTAGCCTGACTATCTTGGAAGCGGCAGCCAAGCTCAATGTCGGCATCTTTACCAGTATTCCGCTCTTTCAGGGCAGGCTCTTGCGCGCCGAGATACCTGACTACGGCGGCATAAGCGACAAAGTTGCCAAGCTGGTGCAGATAGTGCGGTCAAGCCCGTCAGTCATAGCCCCTCTCATTGGCCAAAAAAAGGCCGAGCATGTCGAGGAGAACTTAAAGGTCGCAGACACGCCTCTGCTCAGCCAAGAAGAGTTCAAGCAGGCGGTCAGGGTGCTGACCAGCCAGCAACTATAAGACGCCTGCCAGCATTTGGAATTTCTGCATGGAAACTACGGACATCAGGAAGTTCCAGAGTCGG
>DAINRX010000032.1:4924-6745 GCA_036741635.1 Nitrososphaera sp. | reverse complement strand
GTAGAAGTAAAGACCTACACTGAAGTAAGATGATTATTTTACAGCTGTGCTACCGCGTCTTCCATGCTTTTCCTATCTTGAGCGGCAGGCGTCTGTTCCAAGTATTTTACAAGGTCCTCCTTTGCACCCGCGTTGTTGCCAAGCTGCATCCTTGCGACCGCGCGGTTCTTGTATATCGGCCCAAAGCGCGCGGGGTTGACGCCTATTGCGTTGGTGTAGTAGGTTTCTGCAAGCGAATAGTCCTTCTTTTTCAGGTAATAGTTTCCAAGGCCTCTGTATGCAAGGTAGTATTTGGGGTTTAATTTGACAGCCCTTTCGTAGCAGGGGACAGCCTGATCAGAATTCATTTCGTTATAAATACCAGCAATCAGGCACCACGCCTGCGCGTTGTCCGGGTCTATTTCAGCAGCCCTGCGCAACATTTCAATAGCGTCGTTGACCCTGCCTCGCTGCCATAGCCCTTCTGCCTCAAAGCACGCCCTGTTTGACTTTGCAAACTTCAAGCCTTCGTTCTTGAGTAAGTCTTTCATGTCCGCTGGCACCAAGATAATCGCGGTCATGTCGTCCTGCTCCCAGTCCTGCTCGAATTTCTGTTCTGGAATCGCGCCCATGGTGTCCGGCTCGGGCACATACGTCAATATCCTGCGCTCGTCGCTGTTGTAGCCTGAAACGACCATCGCATGCTGCACGGTCTCCTGGATGCCGGGCATCACCACTATAGGCGGTATCCCCTGGTCAATTCGCTTTTTCAAATCTTTGATGGAGCCTTTGTAAATGTAGGAAGCAAATCCGCGGCTCTCCGCTAGCTCTATGCCGTCTATCATGACCGCGCCTCTGGCACCTGCAGCCTCGCCTGTCCCCTGCAGCGCAATGTCCTCGCCCCAGTACCTGGCGACTACATTTACTACCAGCGGCAGGTGCGCTCTCTCTTCGCTCTTGCTGACAAGTGGCAGGCTGATGAAATGCTCAGGCGGCTGCGACTCCACTATCCGGGCTCATGCTTCCAACTAAATAAAATCCTTCTTGTTATCATCATCACAGGTTGGCAAAGTTCTGGAGCATCATCAGGCCCTCGCTCCCGCTCTTTTCCGGGTGGAACTGTGTGCCGTAGATCTTTTTGTCTGTGCTTGCAAAGAGCTCATGCTGGCAGTACTGCGAGCTGGCAAGCGACCTGAAAGTCGCCGGCAAGCGTGCGACACAGTAGCCGTGGCTCTCGTACACCGAAATTGACTTTTTGCCCCCGGTCAGCGGGTTTGGCCCCGATACCGATAGGTCGGTTGGGCCCTGCACGTGGGAGGGCATCTTGCGTATCGAGCCTCCAAGCGTGAGCGCAATTATCTCTGCTCCGTAGCAGATCCCGAGGATGGGCTTGCCCTGCTCTTGGCAGTGCCTCACTATCGCTGAGTTTGCCGCGTTTATCTCCTTGCTGTTGTTGCGCCTGCCGGATAGTATCATCTTGCCGCACCTTACAAGATCGCCTTCTGACACTTCAGAGAATTTCAGGCAAACACACTCGATGCCCAGCTGCTTCAGGCAGCCCAGTATGTCTGGCGTAAAGGGGGACAGGTTGTCCACTACTAGCAGCACTGGCAGATTCTATCCAACCTCTATCGAGATGTAGTGGATCTCTGCTATGCCGTCCACCTGCTGCAGAACGCCAAAGTTAATCTTGGTGTCATCCTGCCATTCGAGTATGCGTCCACCGTCCTCTGGCGCAAACCTAGAGATAAAGTTCCTTATCGTCGTTTCAGTGTCGGAGAAGTCGGACTCGAGCCTGTAGACGGCATCTGCCTCTTTGAACTCTACCGGCACCGATATCGC
>DAINRX010000032.1:0-4824 GCA_036741635.1 Nitrososphaera sp. | reverse complement strand
GTGTAGACCGGAATAAAATACACCTCATGGTCGCCCATCCTGTACAGAATGTTCTCGCCAAGCGTGGGCGTGCCCTGCAGGAGGGTCTTGACATTCCTGTAATCTCTGTCCTTCTCAAGAGTCTCCTTGGCGGCGGTTGGGCCTAGTACCTTGACAGGCGAGTCGAGCGGCACCGAGTAGAAAGTCATCTTGCCAAGGTCTTCGGCGTCATTCTGCACTATCATGTAGCCGACTAAGTTCTTTGCTGGCGAATTTGTCAGCTCGAGCGACTGAAATCCCACGAATTCGGGATTTTCAAAGCCCGGCGGCTTTGTCATGATGTAGTAGGGCGGCACCATTCTACCCGCGTCCACGGGGATGCTATAGAACTGCTTTGCCTCTATGAACGTCTTGGGATCGGTGACGTGGTAGATGTTGAACTTGGATATCGTCCATACGAACATCTCCTCGGGGTACTTGATCTGGTCGCTGAGCCACTCGGGGATTTCCCTTGTAGCGCCGATGTCGCTGTACTGGTTGAGGAATATCTCAGAGAAATAGTCGTCGCCGGTGACAATGACCTGCACGCTCCCGTTGTACGTATCGACCAGCGCGTATCCGACGAGCTTGAGCATAAAGCTCGAGCTCAGGTCGGGGCTGGAGCTCCATGGCACGTAGCGGGTATCAAGCGCGACCACCAGCGGGATCAGCCAGTACGTGTTTTCGCCGTCGGTGACTGGGAAGACGTCGACCCGCTTGAACTGGGCGGTGGTCGAGCTGCCAAAGCCAAAGTCGTAAACAAAATACGGGTAGAGCAATTCCATACGCTCGTGTACGTCCTTGTACCTCATGACGTGGATGGGCGTGCTCGGATACGACAGCATAAAGTTGGGCTCAAACATCCAGCTGAGCGGCGGCGCGACGTCCACGCCACCGGTCCCGTTGTAAAAGAACCTGTCGACCTCGTCGCTCTGCTCTCTGCCGACCGGGTACGCTGACCACACATTGTCAAAGAGGCCTTTCTCTCCACTCTCGCCGTAGTATATCCTGCGTTGGTCAAAGAATCTGCCCTCGTTGGCCAAGTTTCCCGTGTCTGCCTCTAGCATCTTCATGCCGATGTTGGCGTGGGTGTAGGTCATGTGCTCGCTGAACCACCTATCGCTTGCCACCATGTTGCTGGGCACGTGGGGCGCAGTGGTGCCGGTCCAGTACATCGTGTCTCCAAAGCGCAGTGTGTCGATGTCGACGTAGTCGATGTCGTTTCTCTGCCCAAGCTCCGGCTTGAGCTTCGAGTTGGCAGCTGCCTGGTCCCACAGCCGGATGTTGGTCAGCGTTTCCCGATTTTCGTTGACCACCTGCTGTATCCTGGAAGCCGCCACCGACGGCTGCGTGACATCGTAATTCATCACGCTTATCTGGTCCAGCTCATGCATGTAGCGGTTGACCGATATCTCTTGCGCGATGTAAGGCCCCCTCCACTCTATCTTTTTGGCGTCTGCGATACTATCGTTTATCACCATTATTGAGCCGGCCATCACCACTACCACGGCAACGGTCAGGAGCCTGGAGTAAATGTGCCTCTTTGTCGGGTAGATTATCACCCTTGCACGCCTCCTGTCAAGCACGCCAAACGCGATAAAGGCGGCGCCCAGCGCCAGCGCGGCCGAGATAGCATAGCGCGTGTTGTAGTCGATGTCGTGGTTGAAGAACATGGTAAAGCCTACCCACAGTACGGCCGCGCCCACTATGATCTCTACGGTGGAGATGTAGGAGAGGAACTTGGGCTTGCTCTCCCTTGCGTCAATGATGTACTGCGAGACGATGCTCACGATGCCAGAGACTCCGACGTAAAGCAGCAGCCGCAACCCTACGGCAGCCAGGAGCGCCGGGATGAGGAGCGTAAGCGCCGGGAACATCGGGATGACCTTCTCCTGCGCGTAGCTGCCGTCCGCAGGCACATCTGCAAACGGGATCGCAAAGATGTTGCCTATCGACGCAAGGCCGATGTCGTTTCCCTGCATCATGTATTCGACTGCCATGCCAAAGATCAGGCTGCCAAAGAGGGGTACAAACAGCACCACCTTGGTCAGCTGCCACAGCGCAAAGCTGGCCCCGCTCATCCTGAATTCCGAGTAGCGGGTCATCCGGGGCTGGGACTCGTACTCGCTCCTCTTCAAAAAGTTGATGACGGTCCTGACGCCGTACCAGGTTATCGAGTGGCGCGACTTGAAGTTCAAGCGGACAAGCGAAATAGCTGCGAGGATAAGCCCTGAAAGGGTCGAATAGTAGAGCGGCTTTGTAAAGATGCCGCCAAATTCTGCGATGTTCATGAGCAGGTTCACCGACTGGTTGCTCACTATGGCAAATATTATGACGCCAAGCGCTGCAAAGACTGCAATCCGCGCTATCCTGCCGATGTCTGTGCGGGATGCCCTGTCCTCGCTATAAGTGTCCCACAAATGTTATGTTGAGTATGGCGGCGCACCCTTTAATGTGTTTATTAGAAATGGAGGTCCGATTGCCTCTTTTTCCCGCGCGCCCGAGAGAGGGTAGATATGGCGTGCTCTGGTTGCGAAGCGGCGCACCCGCATTTTTGCCAAAGCCAGGCTCTGACCGGATCCCGTTTGACGCTTTTTATGATTCCAAGTCGAATTAAGGTTTGTAAGGGTTGGTCGCCTACATTATCGGCGATTGCTGGCTCTCAAAAGAAGCTTGCAACATTATTAATCGATGCTGGGCAGTACCTGCCCTGAGCGAATCGCTAAAGGTAGAACGGAGCACCCAGAACCCAAGGGGCAAGACCAACATCGAGCAGGGGGCAGAGCCTGTCAGGGTGTCAAACCCAAAGCAGACGCCGTTAGGCAACTTGGAAAACGCAAGGCAGACGGGCACAACACCAGAAGCGTCCGATCCTTCCTTCCTCAATATTTTGTAGTGATCCACCTAAAAAGTGGAATATCAATATAAGCCTGTTCTATGTACTCCAGGATTTGTCAATCGAGGTGCCTTGAAAGCGCCTCATCCTATCAATGTAATAGCTTTGCCAGTTTCGTTGGCTCTAGCAGCAATTGTAGCCACGTGCGAGTACGTGGTTAGCTATTCCGCAAGCGCAGAACGCCTTTGCTCTTGATTTCACCCTGAACGGCGATGGCTCGTGCTTGGCGATAGGCGGCTTGCGGAATCCTAGCACAAGCACCTGTACAATGAACGGCTTTACACTTAACAATGGTGACACGCTTACTATCGATCCAAGCAATACACTTTCTAACACTAGCACCATCACCATCATATACAGCACAGCACCCTTAACGAAAATAATATATGCTGCGCAATAAGAGGTTCCGGAGTTACTCCTGCTGGAGTTACTCTGAGTCACTTGGAGTTACTCCGGGAGTTATAGCAAGAGCAATATGGGCAAAATTGTCTTGGTGTTCTTTTTTCGCGCTCACATATCATCAATGGTGTATAATAAGGAGTAAAGCAGGCGCGTGTACATTGGACGCGGGAATAATGTTCTCGATTACTGTTTTTGGTGCGGTGTTATCTATTGAGTACTACCTACAGCAGCAGCAGCAGCACTCTTATGCAATTATTAACGAAGGTAATTATAAATCCCGTCCGCTACCAAATACCCTGAGTGCACTCTTTGTCAGCACTATTACCAACCAAGGCACAATCACTCACCTCGGCGCCGGCTTCAAACTCTCTGACGTTCTTGCCAACTCTGGGACTCTCGTGGTTAGTTTCGGCACTCTCTTCAAGAACGAATGGATCATCAACAACTCGGGCATTATCGACAACGACGGCACCAACAACAATGCCAATGCCACTGTCACCAAGTTTGGAACTGTCAACAACGGCGGCACTCTCATCAACAACAGCACAATCACCGTCAATGACTTTGCTGAAATAAACCGATCTGGCGACATTGGAAACGCCAGTGACATCTTTATCTCAGACACGCTTGATGTCTCTGGCGGAATGGTCAACACGGGTACAATTTCGGCAGACTCCAGAGACGACCCGGAAGGCGACGAAATCATTATCTCCGGTGTGGGTTCGGAAAACTCCGGCGGCACTATAATCCTTGACTTTGACGCAATTCTGGAAAATTCTGCCATCGTCAACAACACCAATGACGCCGTATTCGACATGACCAATCTTGGCGCGGTTCTCAATGGCGGCATATTCATTAGCCAAAACCGCTTCATGTCATTTGTGAACGGTAGCGCAATGCAGTCTTTCGGCCTCATAGCCGTTTCTAATTCCGATCTGCTTGTGGAAAACGGTAGCATCTTGCAAGGCGGAGGCATGCGGAGGCATATCTGGATTTACCAATGACAGCCACCTTGTCTTTGCTAACGGCGGCGGAATCCTGGCATTTGCAGGCTAGCTCACTGTAGTTAACAATACTCTGATAGATGTGGATTCGGGCATACTGGTGCTGGACAACATCGCTGTCCTCAACGTAAACTCGACAGGCACAGTTAACACTACTCCGAACAGCCTCTTTCAATTCGACGGCACCGGCGGCACCATAAATGTCAACGACGCCGGCACGATAAACAACGAGTGTTACGGCACGATATCAGGCACCGTGAACGGCAACCCTCCTGTAGACCTATGCACTCCACTTTCTGAAGCATTTGTCGACTTTAACGGCGACAGCTATGACGACCTTGCAGTGGTTGCAATCGTTGAGGTGGGACTAGCTGACAATGGCGGCGTGAACATAATCTATGGCTCCGCCTCTGGCCTGACGTCTGCAGGCAACCAGATATGGCATTAGGACAGTCCCGGCATACTTGATGTCACAGAGTTTAACGATGAATTCGGCTACGCGGT
>DAINRX010000031.1:9957-12764 GCA_036741635.1 Nitrososphaera sp. | reverse complement strand
GACGCCGGAACCGCTGCTAGGGTTCCTACCATAAAAACCGTCTTTTCTGTAAAGCTCATGCCTGTCGCAAACATGTGGTGCGCCCATGAAGCAAATCCCACTATGGCAAGCAATACGAACGCCGTAACTCCAGAAGAATAGCTAAATATCGGCTTTCTAGAGAACTTGGGTATAATCTCGTATGCCGTGCCTACCGCAGGTATCAGGAATATGTACACCTCTGGATGGAATGTGAACCAGAACAGATGCTGGTATGCTATAGGATCTCCTCCCATTGCAGGGTTGAAAAAGCCGGATACTCCAAGCCTGTCTGTGTAAAGCATTATCAGCGCCGCGGCAAATGTTGGCATTGCCACGATTATCATGAGCGAAGTCACAAGCGTTGCCCAGACAAACAGCGGAACCTTCATGAGAGGGAGGTCCGGGTGCTTCATCCTGAGGATCGTGACTACAAAGTTGATTGCGCCAAGAACTGATGAAATGCCCAGAATCTTGAGGCCGAAAATCCACATCTCTGCTGCAGGGCCGGGCGCCCTGATGATAGAGTATGGGGGATAAGCGTTCCAAGTCGTGTCTGAAAAGCCAAGCCAGACAAGTGCCATGCCCACTGGAATCATCCAGAACGCGACTGCGTTGAGCTTAGGCCATGCCATGTCTTTGTACCTGACCATGATGGGTATCAGGTAGTTGCCGATGCCGGATGCAAATGGGATAAGCCATAGGAACAGCATATTGGTGCCGTGCACCGTAAATATCCTGTGGAAAGTGTTAGAGTCTGGAATTATGCCTTGGTTGCCGGGGTAGAATAACTCTGAACGGATCCCAATTGCCAGCGCGCCGCCTATGATAAAGGCAGTCACCGACAAATAGATGTACAGGAGTCCGATATCCGTGTGATGGGTTGAAAAAAGTATTTCCCACATTGGACGGGGTTTTTTAACCTCTAGTACCAATTCGCATCCATCCCTCTATGTTGAACATACATGGAATACTATATTAATAAAAGTATTTTGTTTTTAGCATAAATCGTAACGCTGATGATGATGATTGATTAGGTTGTTGCTGAAAAAGAAAAGTTATGAAAAAGTTTTCAGCTTGCCGTCGCCGTTGCGCCCTTGGACGGCGTCATCTCCGCCGCAGCCGGGGTGACTTCAGCTTCTGCGCTGCCTTCCTCGACCATCAGCGTGGCCCTCATCTGGTAGTGGGAGAATCCGCAGTATTCCCTACACTGTATGAGGTACTCGCCTGTCTGGTCAGGCGCGAGCCATACTGTGTTTATCCTGCCCGGCACGGCGTCTATCATGGTCACAAAGTCGGGCATATTGAAGGAGTGTATGACGTCTTTCGAGGTCACTTCAAACCTGTATGGGACACCCTTGGTCAAGTGGAGCTCGCCAACTTCCCTCGTGCCGTCTTCGTGCTCAAAGGTCCAGAACCACTGCTGACCTGTCACTTTGACAACTTTGGCCTCTGGCGGAGCATGATCGATAAGCCTTTCAATGTTCCATGAGTCTGCACCAACGTATGCAAGGACCGCAATCACTACGCCGATGTAGACCCATTCGATAGTTGCGTGGCCCATTTTAGTGGTGCGCACCTCCAGTTCTGGCAGGGGTGATGTCTCCTCTGTTCTTTGGATGCGACTCTCGGAAGCGCCAGACAACGTAGGTAATGACGCCCATAACGACTGCGCCTATAACAAATGCCGCGACCATGAGCCTGTAAAACAGCGCCCAGATCTCCACCCTGTGTAGAATGTACCTTTCAGTTGACTCTTGCGCAAAAGCGGAATCGATGCCAAGGAGAGACACTGCCGCAACGGGAATCAGGAACAAAACTATCGCTGAATGTGAGATCATTGTCCCTTTTCTGTTACAAATCAGTTTTCCAATGTTATTTAAGGTTTTGCAAATCGGGGCAGCAGCAGCTGCTGCTGCTGCTGTCATTCGTTTGGATACCGATGCATTGACATGACGTTGACGCCGGAGAGCGAGTAGACCTTGCTTTCGTGCTTTAGGACAGTGAGCGACGCGTTGCGGATCTGCCACCGATAAAGTGCCTCTGGCTTCAGGTCAAGCAAAGATGCTAGGGCTGCCTTGATGGGGTCAAGGTGCGTGACAGTCAGGACGTTGCCATCTTCATGCGTCTTAAGCATATCGTCAAGGAAGCTCTTGACGCGCTGCTTTACTGACGCAAATGTTTCGACGCCGAAGTTCTGGAGCACTGGGTCGCTTTCGGTGTAGAATCGCAGAAAAAGGTCGCCGTATTTGGTGGTCACTTCTTCATAGTTCATTCCTACAAGCTTGCCCAGCTCTATCTCGTATAGCCTCTCGTCTATTTCGTAGCTCATGCCAAGTGTGTCGCAAATTATTTGCGCAGTTTCTAACGCCCTTGTCACTGGCGAAACGTAAACCTTGTCGACCGGAATGTTCTTCAGCTGGCGGGCGGCGTCTGTCACCTGCTGCCTGCCTTGGTCAGTCAGGTGGGACTCGATGTGCCTGCCGACAAGGATCCTGCTGACGTTGTTCTCGGACTGCCCGTGACGCATAAGGATGACTAGAGGCAATGACTGGTGGGCACTTACCCAAAAGATCGCTTAATAATTTTTTCATGTGTCAGCCTTATAGCCAATGTAGCTCCTTTTACTTCAGAGTGAGCGGATGCAGCATATATTATTTCATACAACGAAAGGGAAGTTAGGCAGGGAGGCTCCAAGGACGACATCCGGCAGGGCTACAATGTCTGGATAGACCTAGTAGACCCGACGCCTCCAGAGCTCTGAGGCGTCCAGCAGGCGTTCCACCTAG
>DAINRX010000031.1:6735-9857 GCA_036741635.1 Nitrososphaera sp. | reverse complement strand
AACATTCTTTCAAGCATCGTAGACAGGTACGAGCAGCTGCTGACCGCGATAGAGCTGAGCGTGACTGACATTGAGCGCAAGTCGATCTACAGGCCGTCAAAAAAGATGCTCGAATACCTTGACCACTTGTCAAGGCAGATCATAATATTGCGCTGGCATTTCTGGCACATCCGCGATGTCATCAACTTCCTGACCCATGTCCACGAAGACAGGCAGGACATCAAGTACTTAAAAATAGTGTACGACGACATCAGCCAGCTGATCGAGCTCGTCGAATCGTACCAAGACACGGTCAACTCGAACCGCGAGCTATATATTGCAAATGTTTCGCTTCAGATGAGCGACACGGTCAAGACGCTGACAATATTTTCTGCAATACTGCTGCCGCTGAGGTTCATTTCCAGCGTGTACGGCATGAACGGGCTTGACCTGAACAACATCTGGAGCATACCGGTTGGCTTTGCGATACTGATAATAGTAGTAGTAACCATGGGCGCGGTGGCCGCAGTCTTGTTCCTGTTCTTCAAGAAAAAGCAGTGATAATGGTGGTAGATAAAGAAGCAACAGAGGAGCTGGAAAAGGAGGAGTCCAAAAAAGATGAAGAAGAAGAAAAAGAGGGCAATAGAATGTAAGGTTAATATCGGAATCTCTTGTGAACGACCATATGAGGATAGGCATAGTGGGCGGCACCGGCGGCATGGGCGAGGGCTTTGCGCTCAGGTGGTGCCAAAAGCACGACATAATAGTTGGCTCAAGGGACGCTCAAAAGGCAAAAGAGGCCGCGGATAATTATGCAAAAGCTGCCAAGGAAGCATATGGCGGCAGTGTTTCAGGCAGAATCAGCGGCGACGACAACTTTGCGCTCGCAAGAGACGTCGATGTCCTAATACTTTCAATCCCATACGAGTTTATAGACGACACCTGCGGCAGGCTGGCTGGGCAGGTCAGGGGCGACTGCATCGTCGTGTCGCCGATAGTGCCTATGACCCGTATGGAAGCCGGCTTTGTCTACATCCCGCTTGAGCAGGGCAAAAAGCCGGCTGCAGAAATGGTTGCGGACAAACTGCAGCCAAGGTCAAGAGTGGTTTCTGCGTTCCACACGATATCCGAGGTCAAGCTGAAAAACGTCAGGCAGGGCCTTGACGCGGACACGTTTATCTGTGGCGATGACCAGAACGCCGTCGCAAAGCTGTCTGGTCTGGCATCTGAAATTTCTGGCCTGCGTCCGGTCTACCTCGGTCCGCTTGCGCTCACGTACCAGGCGGAGATGCTGACCCCGATGCTCCTGAATGCAGCGAAAAGGAACAAGATGAAGCACCCTGGCGTCAAGCTGATCTGAACTGAGCGCAAATGTTATCAGTGATACCGCTGTCATACACAGGTATATCTGATGAGGTGGAAAGAGGAGACAGGCAGCAGGCGCGGCAGGAACTGGATGTCTGCAATGGGCATCCTCTTCATAGTGAGCGCCGCCATCATTGCGATAAGGAACCTCGTCTTCTATAGCATAGAATACTCGAGCGGGTTTTTCTTTGACAACTTTGTCAACGCCGAGATCACAAACGAAAAATTTGTCATAGCAATGCTGGCCATCGGCGGATTCCTGCTGTACTGGGGATTCTTCAAGAAGAAAGAAGATTACGGCCCTCCTGACGAGCACGAGTGGCGCAGGTCCAACCGGTAGAATCGTCATCTTTTAATAATAAGTGCTAGAATATGCAGGTGAGCACAAATTGGGCCTCATGAACCGTATCTCAACTGTCATCAAGCAAAAAGTGAATACGCTCCTTGACATGTACGAGGACCCTCGCGAAGCTCTCGATTATTCACACACTAAGCAGCTTGAATTGATGAACAAGCTGCGCAGGAGCCTCGCAGAAGTAATCACAGCAAGAAAGCGGCTAGAGATGCAAAAGTCAAAACTCTGGGCCAACATTCGGCTCCTCGACGAGCAGGCGCGCAGAGCTCTTGACACCGACAGAGAAGACTTGGCAAAGCTGGCGCTTGAGCGCAAGACCGCCAACTTGCTCCAGATCCAGAACCTTGACAAGCAGATATCTGACATGAAGCAGGAAGAGGAAAAGCTAGAGGAAACGTCAAAGAGGCTGGCGATCAAGGTGGAGGAATTCAAGTCGAAAAAAGAGGTCATAAAGGCACAGTACTCGGCAGCGGAGGCACAGGTCAAGATAAAGGAGAGCGTCACTGGCATCTCAGAAGAGATGGCGGACGTAGGCATGGCCATGAATAGGGCAGAGGACAAGGCCGAAAAAATGAAGGCCAAGTCTGAGGCACTGGATGACATGATAAATTCAGGAACTCTCACCGATTATACCTCAAATAAGGATGAAATCGAACGAGAACTAGAAAAAATTACAGTACAAGGCTCTGTCGAGGAAGAATTAGCAAAGTTAAAGTCAGAGAGGGAACGTAAGAAGAAGCAGCAGTTGGAGCAAGAAGCGCAGCAATGAAACGAAAAGCGAAAGTAAAGAGCGGCAAGGGCAGGACGGCTGCCAGCAAGCTCAAGACAAAGCGCATTGTAAAGGGTAAAAGGCGCCTGAAAAAGGCAGCATCCACACGGAAAACGGCCAGTGGCACTCGCAAAAAGGCACCAGCGGTGCGTGCAAGAGCGAAAAGCGTTACAATGGCGGGGAGAAAGATCGTCAGGATTATGGGCCAAGGGCAGTATACGGTCGACAGCAAGACTCTGAAAAAGCTCAACGACATTGACAACGCCATAGTCGAAATGGTCAGCAGGGAAAGATCGGACGACTTTGAGTTCAAGAAAAGGCTGACGGAGCTGAACCAGGTAGTAACCAAGCACGGCAAGCCTCTCGACCCCCACGAAATAATCCAGTCTGACATCATTTTGCCAAGCGCCGACCTGTCAGTCGACGAGGCAAAGAAGCTGTTCCGTGGAGAAGGCGTTATCCCGGAGCTCTGAGCGGCAGGTCCCACAGAGGGTACCACAGACCCATGTCTTTTTCAAAGGGCATCTCCTCGGCAACAGCAGCCATTATTTTCATCTCCTTTTCCGTGTCTCTTGACTTATTATTCCGGCCGACCGGGACAAATGGGTAAAAGTTGTTCCGCTTGTAGTTGTAAATGATGTACTGGTGGTCGTC
>DAINRX010000031.1:0-6635 GCA_036741635.1 Nitrososphaera sp. | reverse complement strand
CCACCACTGCCGCCCTGTCGCTCACTGTAAAACTCGAACACTGCTGCCAAGAGCTGGTCTGAAAACCCTTTTTCTTCCACAATGTCGCCGGCCGCAGTCAGACCTGCCAGCAGGTCCTCTATGCGCTGGCCTTCAAAAATGACCCACATGTAGCCGTACGAGTCGGTGACTGCGCGGTATCTAAGGTCAAATTCCGGCCTCAAGCTGTCAAGGAAGCGCCTGACATCCTGCTCCATTTCGTAAAAGAACGTGCCGCTTACTGTCTTGAAGGTGAGCGCGCACCTGCCAGTCACCTTCAGACCCAGCTTGAGCTCCAGTGTAATATGCGTAGAAGAAAGGGCAAACAGTACGTCGGCATCCGCGCGCTCTTTTATACGCCTGTCAAAGTTGTCTCGTATCCTGCGAAAAAAGTTCAGCTCATTGCAGCCTCCATTTCCATGAGCTTTTTGATCCTCTGGTCTATCGGTGGGTGAGTGGAGAATATGCTTACAAAGGCGTCGCCAGAGAGCGCCGGCACTATGAAAAAGTGGTTCATGCCTTCCACCTCCCTCAGGTCACGCGTCGGCATCCGTCTCATCTGCCCGCTTATCTTGAGGAGTGCGCTTGCCAGCTTGCTTGGCTTGCCTGTCATGAGCGCTCCATCCCTGTCTGCCACGAACTCACGGTAGCGCGATATCGCCCTGATTATCAAAAAGCTGACAAACCAGGTAATGATTGCGACAAGCATTACAAGCGCCATGCCGCCGGCGCTGTCTCTACTGCGGCCGCCTCCGTACCCTCCGCCGCCATAGTAGGCGCCGTAAAAGCCAAAACGCATCAGGTACCATGCCACCGTGGAAAAGAGGCTTGCAAGCGTCAGCACCAGCACGTCGCGGTTCTTGATGTGCGATAGCTCGTGGGCGATGACGCCTTCCAGCTCTTCGGTTTCAAGCTCGTCCATTAACCCTGTCGTCACGGCGACAATAGAGCTCTTGGGGCTCTTGCCTGTCGCAAACGCGTTTGGCATCCTTGTGTTGACCACTGCAATCCTTGGCTTTGGAAGGTTGTTCCTTGCCACTATTCGCTCAACAATGTCGTGCAGCTCTGGGAATTGCTCCCTGCTCACTACTCTTGCGCCAGTGCTCCACAGAACTATCTTGTCGGAAAAGTACCACTGGAGCAGAATCATTATCCCGGCAATCACCGCTATCGAGATATAGTCAAAGCCGACGTACGTGAGGACAGTCAGGAATACTAGATAGAGCATGGTAAGGACTGCAAAGCTGACGATTATTCTTGCGGTAAGGCCAGCATCCCTTCTTCGCCAGGGCTGCTTTTTCGAGATCACAGGTATAAACTAGGTCGGAATCGTCTAATAATGATTTACTATGCATGTGTATGTGTATATATGCGCGCATGTATACATGCGCGCGTTTCCAGTGGAACGCCAGATAATAATTAGTTCTTTTATACCTGTTCTTTCTTGCTAACTGACTTAGCAAATGAATACTACTGAATTTATTAAGCGCATCCTATAACAATAGAGCCTGTGGATTTCTTGCACCAAGTATATACCTCCTGCTGCAAAATCAGTTCGTGGAATTTCGGAGCTACGCTCAAAATAGGTTGTTGATAATCAAGTGGCTAGTGTAGAAAAACAAGATGCGAATCGTTCAGGATGGAGAACGCTCATCATTCTGAGTTGCTTGGGCCTGATCGTTATGTTTGACGAGACAATGATACTGCCAGCCATTCCGGATTTCATTCGCGATTTCAACATCTCATACAGCACCTCGTCATGGCTACTTTCAGCTTACATAATTGCAGCGGCCGTCATGACGCCGATTGCAGGTAAGCTGTCTGATATCTATGGCAAGAAAAAGATACTGCTCATAGTAATGGCAGTTTACGCAGTAGGCATTCTGGCAGGACGATTTGCCACCAACATCGAATTCATGCTCGCAGCAAGAGCGGCTCAAGGCGTTGGGATGGCTATGTTCCCTATTGCTTTTGGAATCATCAGAGAAGTCCTTCCGGAGAAAAAGCTTGCAATAGGCCAGACGATATTCAGCTCCACATTTTCTGGCGGGGCCGTTGTCGGCCTGGTGGGCGGCGCAGCCATAATCCAAAACTTTGGGTGGCAGGCGACATTCTTGGCAATACTTCCCGTCGCAATAGCACTCTGGCTGATAATAGTGAGGTTCGTGCGCGTCCAGAGTCCAGCATCAATGGAGGCTGGAATCGAGGTAGGCAATGGCAATCCGTCGAATGACCAGACAATTGACATAAAGGGAACGTTGGCCCTTGCGGCTACAATAATTTCATTTCTGGCCGGCATCTCCTTCCTGGAAAGCAACAGCGCCAGCGCAGGGTATCAGGTTGCCGGCCTCTTTGCCGCATCGGGAGTATCGCTTGCAACATTTATCCTCATTGAAAAGAGAGTCCATTCACCTTTGCTTGATTTCAAGTTAATGACCAGCAAAAGTTTCCTTCCTCCGACCATCATTCTCATGCTGGTCTTCATGTCCATTTTCATGGTATACCTGACGATCCCTGTCATGGTAAGGAGCCCGCAGCCGCTGGGATTCGGAGGCGACGCCGTTGCCGTCGCGGGCGTTCAGTTGCCCTTCATGGTTGTGTTGCTGATCGGGACAATTATGTCAGGTTTTATCCTGAATAAAATCAAAAACAGCAAGCTGACACTAATTGGTACTGTAATCAGCACGATCGGATTCTTTACACTGCTCATGTTCCATTCGACCGAAAGCATGGTTTCGATTGGGCTCGCGATACTCGCAACCGGGCTTTCGCTTTCAATTACCGGCGCATTCAATATAATACTCCTCTCTGTGCCGATGCAAGTGACCGGGATTGCCCTCGGAATGACGCTGCTTCTCAACCTGGTCGGAATGTCAGTGGGTCCGGCGTCTGCCGGAGTGTTCCAACAGATGTACCAGGGGACCGTAGAGGGAGTGGCCAGGCAATTCCCCACGCAGGACGCGTACAACCTGATATTCCTTACAGCAGCCCTGATCTCGCTGGCGTCGGTTGCCCTGGCGCTGGCGGTGAGCAGAAGAAAAGCAGTCTCTGCAATAGCCTATGAAGGCGCGCCGAAAGCAGGCGAAAAAAGCTAGCTAGCCTACTTGCAGTTCATAAAGTGCTCGAGCTTGTCCATTGCCTTTTCCAGCATTTCCTCTGGCGGCAGGTACACTATCCTAAAGTGGCTCGAGCCATAGGTTGAGCCAAAGCCCGACCCGTGCACGGTCAGGACGCCGGTGTTGTTCAACAAGTCGATAACAAAGTGTTGGTCGTCGCGCCAGCGCGTGCCCAAGTTTATCTTGGGGAAAACGTAGAACGCGCCGCGTGGAACCTTGCACTGAATTCCCATCGTGTTCAGGCGCTTGACGACATAGTCGCGCCTTGACTTTAGCTTGTCAACCATCTTCGGAATGTGGGTCTGTGGCCCTCTCAGCGCCTGCACCGCCGCAATCTGCACGGGCAGGTTGGATGCGATACGCACCCTTGCCAGCTTGGGTATGTCTTCGCGGAGGCCGCCCAGCTTTCTAGACCTGCTGTTCATGCAGATGTAACCGCAGCGCCAGCCGCTCATAAGGTAGGCTTTTGAAAATCCGTTCAGCAAAATTACAGGGGCGTCCTTGGCGACCTTGCCGATGCCGGTGAACTGCAAATCAAAGACTATCTTGTCGTATATCTCATCGCAGATGACGTAGAGGTCGTGCTCGGTGGCAATGTCTATCAGCTGCTGGAGGCTCTTTCTGTCGAAAACCTCTCCTGTTGGATTGTTAGGGCTTATTATGCAAAGGGCGCGCGACCGCGGCGTTATCTTTGACCGGAGGTCTTCAAGGTCAGGCCGGCCGTCCTCGTGCAACTTGAACTCTACTGGCTTGCCTCCGTAAAACTTGGCATATGAAGCATAAGGAGGATAGTACGGCCCGGGCATCAGCACCTCGGTGTTGGGGTCGACAATGGATGCCATCGCCATGTCAAGACCTTCTGAAACCCCGTTTGTCACAATGACATCGTCCTCGGTGACATCGAGCCCCTTCTCGGACTCTTTTTCCACTATAGCTTCACACAATTCCGGCAAGCCTTCCGAGTCGGCGTAATAGTTCTCGTCGCGCATGACTGCATCCACCATCGCCTTCTTGATGTGGTCAGGCGTCTTGAAGTCAAACTTGACAGGGTCGCCTATGTTGAGGTAGATTATCTCCTTGCCCGTTGCCTTGTACTTACGCGCGTAGGTGGTAATGTCGCGGATGGCATATTCCACGCCGTGCGTTCTGTCTGATACCTTCAAATGGACACCTAGGGGGGACTTTGACCGAGATAAATTGTTATGCGTCCCAGATAAAACAGTTTTACATAAAATCCGGGCAACAAATTTAAAGCCTGTCTGGGAGGTGTGCTTCTTGCAGATGGCAAATTATGAAGAGGTAATGAAGCTGGCCCTTGAGAGGGGATTCTACTTTCCAAGTTGCGAGATTTACTCCGACGCTCCGGCCGGCTTTTGGGAGTACGGGCCGAGAGGCGTCAGCATGAAGAACAAGTTCGTCGAGCTGTGGCGGCGCGAGCTAGTGAGGCGCGACGGCATGATAGAGATAGACGGCTGCCAGATAATGAGCAAGAGCGTGTTCGTTGCGTCGGGCCACATCGGCAACTTTACCGACCCGATAGTCAAGTGCACAAAGTGCGGTTCTACTTTCCGCGCCGATCGCTACATCACAGAAAAGACAGGCGAGAATGTGCCTGAGAAGATGGCCAACGAAGAAATAGACGCGCTCATCAAAAAGCACAACCTAAGGTGCCCGAATTGCAAGGGCGAGTTCGGGGGTGTCAGCCGCTTTAACATGATGTTCCGCGTTGGCATTGGGCCGGCGGCAGAAGAAGCATACCTGCGCCCCGAGACCTGTCAGACGATATTTGTCGACTTTGCCCGCGTGTTCAAGACAATGAGAGGCCGCCTGCCGCTTGGAGTCGCGCAGGTGGGCAAGAGCTTCAGAAACGAAATCGCGCCAAGGCAGAGCCTTCTCCGGCTGCGGGAGTTCTACCAGGCCGAGATCGAGGTATTCTGCAATCCTAACAGGCTGGACGACATGCCCAAATTCGACCAAGTCAAGGGCACTGTCCTGCGGCTGTCTTCCTCCGACGGATCGTCTATAACCGAAGCAACGGCCGAGGAAGCTATCAGGAAAGGGCTAGTGCCAAACAAGCTTGTCGCCTATTACCTTGCGCTCCTGATAGAATTTTACGACAAGACGGGCATCGATGTTAGGCGCAGCCGGTTCAGGCGCTTGTCTGACGAGGAAAAGGCGTTCTATGCCGCAGTCGCATTCGACTTTGAAGTCGAGACGAGCATCGGCGGCTGGCTTGAGCTTGTGGCATGCAACTACCGCTCTGACTATGACCTGAAAGGGCATTCAGCAACTAGCAAGCAGAATCTTGAGGTGGTAGACCCTGCCGACCAGACAAAGGTTCTGCCTCACGTCTTTGAGCTTTCGATGGGAATCGACAGGAGCATCTATACCATCTTGGAGCACTGCTACTACGAAGACGAGCACCACGATGACCGGGTCGTGCTGCGGCTCAAGCCGTATCTTGCGCCAGTTCTGGTGGGCGTGTTGCCGCTGATGACAAAGGACGGGCTTGACCAAAAAGCGCGCGAGATCTATTCTGACCTGAAGCTGGACTTTGACACCTTTTACGACGAATCTGGGTCGATAGGCAGGCGCTACCGGAGGCTTGAAGAGATCGGCGCGCCCTTTGCAGTGACTGTAGACCAGACCACGATGCAGGACGGTACAGTGACCGTCCGGCACAGGGACACGATGCAGCAGGAAAGGGTCAAGGCGTCGGAGCTCCGCAAGTTCATGCAGGACGCGCTCGCCATACGCTAGTTTGATCAAAAAGGATGCCTATACATCAGCAGATGAGTAGTAGTATAGTTTGACAAGAAGGAGTGGTGCGAAATTCACGACATACTGAGAGAGTACAAGGGTTCAACTGGCTGGCAAATGGCGAGGATATCTCTGCTGGATAAGACCGGCTAGCTATAGTATCAATCAGTGCTCTTCTTAATTATTGTACCTTTCCAAGATTCCATGCAGAGAAGAATCTTGGCGTAATTTCAATTGTCACATATGTTCCGTTTCTGGTATTTTCCATCAGCTCCCTTGCCATTGGGTGTTCAAGTGTTCCTAGGTACTTTAGGTTTATCTTTTCCAAGATGGAGATATTTTTTTGCGTGTCTTCAATTATGGTCGCTCGTGCCCTTCCCTTTACTCCTTCATAGGAAAGATTTTCATCATCGATGGAATAGTAGACCTTGTCAGGATTTCTACGAATATTCTGAACTTTCCTTGATCTCTTATCAGCATTAACATACATTTTGCCAGAATCCTTGTCGTAATAAAACATGACGGGAGTGACATTCGGGTAACCCTCGTTGTCAAGTGTAGCCAACTGCAGGTTAAGCTTGCTTTCAAGAAATCTTTCAACTTCAGCTTCAGTGACAGGCTTGGACATGCCGGGCATGGCTTGTATTAGCTTTGGCGCCATGTGTTGATGTCGTAGGCTTTTGATATAAAAACATTGAGAGAATCCAGAAGACTCCTGCGCCAAAAAGCAATGACTCCCCG
>DAINRX010000030.1:0-12994 GCA_036741635.1 Nitrososphaera sp. | reverse complement strand
GCATTATTGCAAAAATTACATACTATTGGGCAATTCTGAAGCAGAAAATACGCACCGTGTTGCAGTACTTGACGAGGAGCTGTGCCAGCCGAAAAAGTGCGGGCTGGAGTGCATTGTCTACTGCCCAGTGAACAAGACCGGTGGCGCGTGCATCGTCCAGCGGCCGGAGGATAATAAAGCGCTCATTTCAGAAGACCTCTGCACGGGCTGCGGCATATGCATCAAGAAGTGCCCCTTTGACGCGATCGTCATAGTCAACCTTGCAAAAGAATTGTCAGAGGACAAGGTCCACCAGTACGGCATCAATTCCTTCAGGTTCTATCGGCTGCCGACTCCAAAGAAGGGAGCGGTGGTAGGACTGGTAGGGCGGAACGGCATGGGCAAGTCCACAATCGTCAATGTCTTGTCGGGCAGCATGAAGCCCAACCTTGGCAAGTACGACCAACAGGAAGTTTCTTGGGACGAAGTTTTAAAGTATTATCAGGGCACCGAATTAAAGTCGCACTTTGAAAAGATAGCAAGCGGCAACATGCGGGCAAGCATCAAGCCGCAGCTAGTCTACCTCATTCCAAAGGCATTCAAAGGAACGACAAAAGAATTATTGAAGAAATATGACGAGCGCAAGGTTGCAGACAAATTGATACAGCAGCTTGGCCTGCAAAACATCCTTGACCGCGACATTGCTCAATTGAGTGGGGGCGAGCTCCAGAGGCTCGCAGTTGCAGTTGCGGCAGCAAAGGACGCCGAGTATTATTTCTTTGACGAGCCGTCTTCCTACAATGACGTTTACCAGAGGCTCGCAGTAGCCAAGGTCATGAGGGAACTGGCAGAGCAGGGCAAGAGCGTGATGGTAGTCGAGCACGACATGACATTACTAGACTACCTATCTGATTATGTCCACCTCATTTACGGCGAGCCGGGCGCATACGGCATCGTTTCTGGCATGCAGAGCACAAAAGTGGGCATCAACAATTTCCTCGAAGGGTTCTTGCCGGCGGAAAACGTGCGCTTCCGGGACAAGGCGTTCAAGTTCGACATCACTTCCTCTAACGACGATGTCATCCTCGACATCCCTGCTGCCAGCTATTCCGACCTGACAAAATCGTTCCCGTCGTTCAACCTGAAGGTAGCCGCCGGCAAGGTGAGAAAGGGCGAGATAGTCGGCATAGTAGGCGCAAACGCGCTTGGCAAGACGACGTTCATGCGCATGCTGGCCGGCATCGACAAACCTGATTCCGGCAAGATAGATGTCGGAGCAAAGATATCGTACAAGCCGCAATACCTGAACCAGCACTACGAAGGCGACGTCCGATCGCTGATGTATGCAGCTTACCAAAACCCTATAGAAGGGTCGAGCGTTGAAGAGCAGATAATCATCCCGATGGGCGTCAAAAAACTGTACGACAAGAGCGTCAAGAACCTGAGCGGAGGCGAGCTCCAGAAAGTCGCCGTCGTCGCGTCGCTTTTGCGTCAGGCAGACATTTATGCTCTTGACGAGCCCTCCGCGTTTCTTGACGCAGAAGACAGGATTGCCGTTGCAAAGTTCCTGCAGCGCTTTGTCAGGGCGCAGGACAAGTCCGCGATCATTATCGACCATGACATGCAGCTAATTGATCTTGTGGCAGACACACTGGTGATATTCGAGGGCCGGCCGGCTCTGGAAGGCTCTGCAACGGCTCCTATACGCAAGGAGGAGGGCATGAACAGGTTCCTCAAGGCGCTCTCGATCACCTACCGCCGCGACGAAACGACGGGCAGGCCGCGCGTCAACAAGGAAGGCGGAAGGCTTGACCGTGAGCAGAAACAATCCGGCAACTATTACTACGTGAAGAACCAGTAAATGCCTCATATGCTAAAACAGGTCTTAGGTAGCATTCTTACCCCAGAAGAGGCAGCGCAGGTCTATTCCGCTTTCGATCAAGTAGGCGACATCGTCATAATCAAAATTCCAGACAACCTGATGCCCAAGAAGGCGCTTATCGCAAAGGCGATCCTTGGCAACATCAAGACCGCCAAGGCGGTGTTTGCGCAGGTCTCGCCGGTGAGAGGCGATTTCAGGGTCAGGGATCTGGAATTCCTTGCAGGCGAAAACCGGACAGTGACAGAGTACAAGGAGCACGCGTGCCGGTTCAAAGTTGACGTAGCAAGAACGTACTTTTCGCCGCGCTTATCAACAGAGCGGCAGCGCATCGCCCAGATGGTACAAGATGATGAAACAATAGTCAACATGTTCGCAGGAGTGGGCACCTATTCCATTGTAATTGCAAAGGCAAACAAGACATGCAGGGTGTACAGCATCGATTCAAACGCCGTGGCAAGCGAGCTGTGCGAGATGAACGCAAAATTAAACAAAGTGCAGGATAGGGTCATCTCTATTTGCGGCGATGCGGCAGAGGTCATCAAGGACCAGCTTGCTGATCAGGCCGATAGGGTGCTCATGCCGCTGCCGGAAAGAGCCAAAGAATTCATCGAGCCAGCAGTGCTTGCGCTAAAGAAGAAAGGCGGGGTCGTCCACTACTTTGCCCACATCAAGGCCGACGGCAAGAAGGCAAGCCAAGAACTCGGGCTTGCCGACGCGCACGACGCTTTCCAAAAATATGACCACAAGATTCTTGGCATCAGGGTCGTCCGCGAAGTTGGCCCGCGGATATACCAGATAGTTGCCGACGTTTCAGTCAGCCGTCGCTGCTAGGCTTTTCTTCTTCAGACTTGGGCGCAGTCAGCATTGTGTAGCCGATCCAGCCGAGCACGAGCAGTAGCACGCCGACGGCTCCAAGGACCGTCAGCTGCATTATAATCATGCCCCATTCTGTGCCAAGCAGGAAATACGCATAGACAAAAAACGCGACGATTGCAATGACAAGAAGGGCAGCGCCAGCTCCCCTGCTTCCCCTTCTTTTGACGTTCATGGCGAATGAAATGGCAATTGCAGCAACTTAATAACTTTGTTTTATTAGTTCAGCTCAAGCGCCATAAGGTAGGCGTCCTCGCCGTCTCTGTAGTACGAGCGCAGCCTGGACTTTATCTCAAACCTCAGCCTCTCGTACATCTTGATGGCGCCAGTGTTGCTGACCCTCACCTCAAGGTATATCTCGTCGCCTCTTCTGTGCATCACACCGTTGATGCCCTCAAGCATTAGCGCCTTGCCGAGCCCCTTGCCCCTGTGCTCCTCGAGCACCGCCACCGACACGACGTGGCCCTTCTTGACAAAGCCCAGCTTGCGGAAATTGGAAAAGCCAAACTCGATCTTGCACATGATGTAGCCCACAATCCTGTTATCCAGCTCTGCGACAATGAACGCCTCGGGCAATTCCCGGAGGATAGATTCAAAAAAGTAGTCCGAGTAGTGCTCTGGCAGGGCGGACATGTTGATGTCGATCACAGCTGGAAGGTCCTGCTCTTCGCAGCGGCGAATTACATAGTCGCCTATTTTTCGCAGAGCAGTTTGCAACGCAACAACTAAAGACAGAGACACACTATTTAACCTTACAGGTCTTCCGAGGGACAATGCTTTAATTTGATTGGCGCTAAAATGAGAATGTAGTGGCTACCATTCTCAACGGCGACTATGCCCGCGTAGTCCCGCTGGTTTCATCGTTCTTTACCATCAAGGACTTCCAGAGAAACGCCAGCGAAGGCACAGTCCAATTCCTGATAGCCGAGTCCAGCAACTTCAGCAGCAAGTTTCAGGCACTCCTTGGCAAGCTTGGCAAGGCAGACATGGTGGCGTTTGCAAAGCGATCAAAGTACGTCTCTAGGCCGATGCCTACACTGACCTCTGTGAGGCTCTCGGTGGATGACGGCGTGGTTATTACCGTGGCAAGGCTTCCAAAGCAAAAGGCTAAAGCCAAAAACTGGCTGCCAGTGCCGCTCTTCCTTTTCATGGCCACTGTCGCCGTCGTGTTCTTTGACGGCCTGTTCGTCCGGTCACAGTCGGCATTTGCCAATGAGTTCATACAAGATCCTTTCCTACTGACAGCGATCTACACGCTGTCGCTGATGGGGATACTGGGAATACACGAGCTCGGACACATGCTGGCAGCTAGAAAGTACGGGATCAGGGCGTCTTGGCCCTACTTTATACCTGGCGTCCCGGGTCTCATCCCGACGTTTGGAGCTATGATACAGATAAAGAGCAACATGACCAGCAGGAACGTCCTGTTCGACGTCGGTATAGCCGGCCCGCTGGCCGGTCTGATAGTCACGGTAATCGTGTCCATCTACGGCTCTTCGATATCTGTCCTGATACCCGCGGACCAGGCCGAGAGGTTTGAGCCCATACGGTTCAACCTGAGCCTGCTCATGCTGACCACCATGGACCTGACCGGCAACGTCATGCAGAACACGGTGCTCGTGATGTCGCCAGTACTCTTTGCAGCCTGGATAGGGTTCCTGATAACGTTCCTTAACCTGCTGCCCGCCTGGCAGCTTGACGGCGGACACCTTGCAAGATCGGCGCTCGGGGTCAGGCCGCATAGGGTGCTGACCTATGCCAGCGTGGCGATCCTGTTTGTGCTGAGGTTCTACCCGATGGCGTTACTCGTGCTCTTTTTCAGCATGAGAGCGCCGGAAAGCACGCCTCTGGACGACGTGACGCCGCTGTCGCAGGGCCGCAAGGCGCTTTTCGTGGTTGCGCTGGGACTGGCAGTCCTCTGCGCGCCAATCCCCTCGGAGTTTGTCAGGTTCTTGCTTTGAGGAGCGTAATATCGGCGTCTGACAGCACGAGCGCCTTGTAGCTCTTGCCGTGCCTGTCGGGCAGCTTGTCAAGGATGTCCTTCATTCCTGCATACGTGGCAAAGCCGAGCTTGGTTCTGGCGTAATAGTGGGGAAGCGTCGACACGAGCCCGAGCTCGTACTTTTGGCGCAATTCTTCGATGTACAGCAGGTGCTCCAGCCCGTCGATGTATGGGCTTGCTTGCAGCTGCTCGGGCTTGAGCCTTCCCTCTATGAACATCTGGAGCGCCCCGCCGCCGACTCCTTCGCGGTTTTCCGCAAGCAGTATCGCCGAGCCATCCTCCCTGACAATGTGGACAGAGTTCCAGAGCGAGTTGAGCGCGCCGGCTAAGGTCGAATGCGCCCCGGCTTCGCTGCTTGCGCTTATTATGGCGCACTTGACCGGATCGGTTTCAACTTCAGATACCGACTTTAATTGCGATATTGCCTTGTCGAAAGCCTCTGCAATGCTTCCTGTGTGAACGCCGGCAATGCCCTCGCTGTTGGCCACCAACTCGATAGATGTCGCCGGGATGCCTTCTATTGAGGAAATCGCGACCTTGAGCGGGCCGCCCTCGATGCCCGGCGCCGGCCAGTTGCCCTGCCTTGCCTTGAATGCCTCTGCCATCTGGTCGGCAAGCAGGTTGCGCACAAGTGCAGTCGGGGCGCCGGCAAACCCGAACAGGGGGTCGTAGGCGACACTTGAAACGACGACTGCGCTCTGGAACTTGCTGATCCGCTCCTGCAGCGGCGACTGGTAGTCGATGCGGTTTATCGACACCAGTTCGCCGCCGGCCGCGGCAGTCAGGTTGGTGCGGAGGGCGCCGGCCATCCTGCCTGGCACGTCCACTGTAACATTTGCAAAGCCCTTTGCACGGGCAGCTTCTGCAAGCATCGCCGCCGCCTTGGCAGTAGCCTTTGAAGCCGACAGCGCGAGGATAAGCATATTGTCCGTGACAGGCACGCCTCCGATGGCGGCTTTTACCTCCTCTTCGGCCAACGCTTGAAAGCTGGAAGAGATCTGGTTTGCCAGGTTCTCAAACCTGATGTCCAGCACTACGTCAGTGGTGCCGTACCTGAGCCATATCTCTGGCATCTAGTGCTAGTGGATAATAATAAAAGATAAAAATGAATCTCTTGCACGATATAGCTGTTGCCAGCCACAACTGATTTTATCCTCGAGTTCGCCTCGTTTCTGCTCAAGAGCAACGCGCTCCGCTTCGGTGCCTTTACGCTTGCCAGCGGCAAGCCAAGCCCCTACTACATCGACCTGCGCATGCTGCCAAGCTTCCCCAAGCACTTCCGCCTGACGATAAACGCGCTGAAAGAGACAGTTGCTAAAAAGATAGGCGCGGACTTTGACGCCTTTGCGTCAGTGCCAACTTCAGGGCTTGTATTTGGATCTGCGCTTGCTTACGAGATGGTCAAGCCCTTTGTCTATGTCCGCAAAGAGTCGAAAGGCTATGGCACGAGCAAGCTGGTAGAGGGCCACCTGCCGTCCGGCGCCCGCGTGGTTATCGTGGACGACGTGGCGACTACCGGCACTTCGGTGAGCCACGCAATTGATGCCATCCGGGCAAACGGAGGCATCGTCGACAATGTCGTGGCGCTCGTGAGCAGGACGGAAGGCGCTGAAGAACGGCTAAAAAAGACGAATGTCAAGCTGACAGCAGTCGCCACCGTAAACGATATTGCCAGCGCGCTTCACAAGGCCGGCCTTATCGATGACAATACTCTCGAGTCGGTGATAAAGCAGATGGCTTCGAGGGGCGACTACGAAAACGAGTAGGGCTAGCCCTCGTAAATCATCAGGTTCTTTTCTTCAAGGAGGGTGTGGAGGTTGTGCACCGCGCGGTAGACCTCGCTTTCTTTCTTGGCGCCGGTGCATACCAGCTTGCCGCTTGCAAACAGCAGGATCACCGTCTTGGGGTCGAGCATCCTGTGAATGAGGCCTGGGAACTGCTCCGGCTCGTACATGCTCCTTGGCAGCACCCTTGCCGCCAGCTCTAGGTGGATCTTACCTCCGAGGCTTGCCGACGCAACGATGTTCTGGATCTCTATTTGCGGCTCGTGCTCGAGCGGGATACCTCCTTTTTTCAGCTTTAGCACTACGTTCTTGACGGCCTGTATCGCCATCTTTTCCGACTTTGCTCCAGTGCAGACCATCTTGCCGGAGCTAAAGATCAGCGTGGCGGTCTTGGGTGACCTCAGCCTGAACACGAGGCCGGGAAATTGATCTGGATGGTATTCAACATCCGGAAAAATCTGGGTAATCAGGTTAAGGTTAACAGTTTGGTTTACAGTAGCAGAAGCTACAACGTTCTCAATGCTTACAATGGGCTTGGTCTGGGGCATATATATGCCGCTTTATAAAGGCGTTATATATATACCTGCTTGCTACCATTTTATAGTAAAATCAACTTGCCGTCCTATGAATGAGTTTGCAAGTTAGGCCGTAATAACTGCAAAATTTACGCAGCTAACTATTCTCCTATTACCTTCACGAGCACCCGCTTTGCTCGCTTTCCGTCGAACTCGCCGTAGAATATCTGCTCCCATGGCCCAAAGTCGAGCTTGCCATTCGTAATCGCAACTACCACCTCGCGCCCCATGACCTGCCGCTTCAGGTGCGCGTCGGCATTGTCCTCGCCCGTCCTGTTGTGCAGGTAACTTTCCGGCGAGTAGGGCGCCAGATTTTCAAGCCATCTGTCAAAGTCCTGATGCAGGCCGCTCTCGTCGTCATTAATGAACACGCTGGCAGAGATGTGCATGGCGTTCACTAGGCAGAATCCCTCTCTGACGCCACTTTCTGCAACTATCCTAGTCACATCCGACGTAATGTTGATGAATGCTCGCCGGGCTGGAGTGTTGAACGTAAGATACGCGGTCTTGGATTTCATGCCGACGGCGGCTGGCTTGGTGGAGGTGAAGATGATGATGATGCTCCTGTGCCGGGTTCTGATGGGTTGTTGTTACTACTACTGCTATTAGTACTGCTACTGCTCTTCTTCCCCATCCTGTTGAAGAAGAGGATCGCAAGAATGATTGCGATTATGATATAGTTGACAGGTGGGCTGATCACTTTTGTGATAAGCCCGATGCCTGGTAGGACGTAGATCACCTTGCCGATATAGTCTTCACTTGTGATTGGAAAGTCGGTGCCAGGTATCGACGAGGGGTTGGCGTCTCCCTTGGTGCGTATTATACTGTCGCCATCATCTCTGGGAATGATCTCGACGATCCGGTGCACTATGACCCTGTCTCCACCGTCGGGCTTGTTGAAAACGATGATATCGCCTACCCTCAGGTCGCCAAAGGACCCGCCGTCCCTGACAATGAGGACATCATTTACCTGAAGCACAGGCTCCATGCTGCCGCTTGACACGACGTAAAATGGGTTGTCGGTGTCAAAAGCAAGGCGCAGGCCGAGCCAGACGATTGCGACGCCGGCGACAACAATTATGATGTCCTTGACAGCCACCGGCAGCCTGGACTTTTGTTGCAATGCACAGGATAATCATGTCGTTCGTTAGATAAACGTTTAGACACATTCTTAGCACATATCAAGGTGCTTCATTATCGCCATGCGAAGGCGCGGCATCCTCACCATCATTATGGACAGGAGGTCAGCAATTTCGTCCCTGTCCGGCTGCCTGCTGTTTCTGCTCTGGAACGACGCCAAAAAGTTGCCTATAACCATGCCAGAAACAAGACCGTAGGCGAAATCCTCAATGTCGCCCTGTGTTGGCACCATCCTGCGCGCAAGCCCTACAGGCACCTTGGGGTCATGCACCGCCGCCTTGATAAGCAACTCGAGCTCCTTTCTATCGCTATCCGCCAAGCCCATCTTAAGAGACGCCTACAGCTGGATTCGTTTGTTTAATAATGCTAACCTTTTTTATTAGCCAATTGTTCTAAGCATCCTGAATGGCAAATAACACCTGTTCCGTTGTCCTGCTGGAGCTTGGGATCGCTGCGTTTGACCAGAGCGGCAGCCTGATAGCATCAAGAAAGTTTGAAGACGCCATAAGGTCGTACAGGCTGCTAAAGAGCGGCGCGGTCCCGGAAGAAATAAGGCAATTCATTGAAAAGCTGCGCCCATTTGACTCTATAACAGTAAACGACGCAAGCGTCGCTGCTGTGCTGCGCCAAGCAGGTCTGAACAGCCAGCTGATGCCAGAAGACCAGCAGCAATGGATTCAGGGCAGCAAGCCCGACTTTATAATCAAGGCAAGCTTTGCAGACAACAGCGAAGAAGCGATGCAGAGGCTGCGGGGCTTTGCCATCAGCCTTTCTTCGTCGAGGGTAAAGGAGGCGTCAGAGAGGCTCGACTTCCACATAATACAATCGATAAACGCGCTGGACGAGCTGGACAAGATAATCAACACGGTTGGCGCTCGCCTGCGTGAGTGGTACGGGCTCCATTTTCCCGAACTTGACAACTTAATACAGAGCCTTATTGCTTATGCCGAGATAGTGAGCAGGGCGGGCCTGCGGCAGAACATCACTGCCGAGATACTGCAGGGCGCTGGCATGCAGGACAAGAAAGTAGAAGTTATACTGGACGCGGCAAGGCGCAGCAAGGGAGGCGACATGACGCCGGAAAATCTTGCCATAGTAAAGAGACTTGCCGATCAGGTCATTTCGCAGTCGGACCTGCGCAGGGTGCTTGCGGATCACGTTGAAGTAGCGATGGAGACCGTGGCACCAAACGTCAAGGAGCTGCTCACTGCGACGGTCGGCGCAAGGATAATCGCTAAGGCCGGCAGCCTCGCAAGGCTCGCGACGCTTCCTGCAAGCACAATTCAGGTGCTTGGCGCCGAAAAGGCGCTGTTCCGGGCGCTGAAGACGGGCGCAAGGCCGCCCAAGCATGGGCTCTTGTTCCAGCACCCCTTGGTGCACTCTGCGCCCAAGTGGCAGCGGGGCAAGATCGCAAGAGCCGTCGCATCCAAAGTTGCAATAGCCGCCAGGATCGACTATTACCGCCACGCAGGCAAGGACACCACCATACAGGATCGCTTGAACACACGCCTCAACGAGATCCGGGAGAAATACAAGGAGCCGGTGCCGGAGAAAGAGCGCGACAGGAAATACATGGAGCACGTGCAGCGCCAGGAGCCGGCCAGAAGAAGAAGAGACAAGCGTGACAAGAGAAAGAAGAAGGACAGAAGGAACAAGCGGTTTGGAAAGCGACGCTATTAGGTGGATTTCTGTAAATGGCGAGAAAAACGCCGCCACCCTCAACCTTGTCAAGGGGAGCAACGTTTATGGCGAAAAGCTGGTCAGGTACGAAGGCGAGGAGTACCGCCTGTGGGATCCTTTCAGGAGCAAGCTTGCTGGTGCGCTCAAAAAGGGCATGAAGAACATGCCGATAAAAAATGGCAGCAAGGTGTTATACCTTGGCGCATCCACCGGCACGACGGTCAGCCACGTCTCTGACATCGTGGGCCCAAGCGGGATCGTGTTTGCAGTCGAGCCTGCGACCCGCGTCGCAAGAGAGCTCATTGAAAACGTGGCGTCAAAGCGCAAAAATGTGGTGCCGATAATTGAAGACGCAAGGAAGCCCCAGTCGTATTTTGCGGTGTTTGGCAAGGTCGACGTCGTCTACTGCGACATAGCCCAGCCGGACCAGACAGACATTGCGATAGCCAACTGTGTTGCTTATTTGAAGCAGAGTGGCATCATGCTCTTGGTCGTAAAGACAAGGAGCATTAACGTGACGATGGACCCAAAGGCTGTAGTGGCTCAGGAGGCGACCAAGCTGGAAAAGAGTGGCTTTAGGATAGACCAGATAATCAACCTAGAGCCGTTTGACAAGGACCACGGCATGATATACTGCATCTACCGCGGCAGCTAGAGCCTCCACTGGGCTACCTGCTCTAGCATTATCCTAAGAGGCTTCCACGACTTTCTTGCAAACTCGGGCGCCTGCCCGTTCCTGATGACCCATTGCTTGATGAAGCGCATCGTCTTTTCGTCAGACGGGTAGCCGCTGCCGATGTTGCTGTACGTGTTGCGTATCTCTTGAATTTCCAGATCCCTTGTTATCTTGGCTATTATCGACGCGGCCGAAACTACGACGTTAATAGAATCTGCGTGATGCATCGAGTGCAGCCTCTTTGGCCTGCACATTAGGTGCTGCACCATGTATTCCTTGTAGCGCTCGGGATTGATATCGCAGCAATCGACGTAAACCTCGTCTGCGCCGATGGTGTTTATTACGCCGGCCATCACCTTTGCCTCGAGCTTGTTGAGGCCTCTGAGTAGCACACTGCCGTCAACCTCTGCCGCGCCTGCCTTGCGAATGCAGACCGAATCGGCTACCTTCAGTATCTGGCCAAAAAGCCTTGCGCGGGCTCTGGGGGTCAGCGTCTTTGAGTCCCTGACGCCCATCTTTCTCAGCTGCGCTATCTTTGACTCGCGGATGCTGATGCCCGCAATCACAAGAGGGCCAATAATGGAGCCGCGGCCTGCCTCGTCAACCCCGCCGACCAGAATGCCGTCGTTGCGCAACCACAAATTATTGATGACCGTTATGCTGATTTGTGGGGTATTTATTATCACTTACGCTTGTAAAATAAGGATACATGTTCCTGCTCTATAAATATAGCAACCATGCAGTCCTTTTCCGTGGACGCCGCAACAGGCTTTGTCAGGATGGTGGAAGGAAAAACCATCTTTCTAGTTCCACAATCATCGCTCACCGAAAAGGTGCCGCCAAAGACCCCCGCGTTCTTTAACCCTGCCGCAAAACTCAACCGCGACCTTTCAGTGCTGGGGTACAGGGCGTTTGCGCCTTCTCTCACACAAAAGACGTTTGCCGACTCGTTCACTGGCATTGGAGCGCGCGCCCTGCGGGTTGCTGTCGAAGTTCCGGAGATAGAACAGGTCTACGGCAATGACATCAACGCCACTGCTATAGAGGCCGCAAGAAAAGCCGCGCGGGCAAACTCTGTCAGCGATAGATGCCATTTTTCAATAGACGAAGTGTGCAAGTTTCTACTGCATGGTACGCGCGACGGCGAGCGCTTTGGTATAGTCGACCTTGACCCGTTTGGCACCCCTGCCAAGCACGTAGACTGCATGCTGCGCGCCGTCCTTGACGGAGGGCTTGCCTCGATAACCGCGACTGACACCGCTGTTTTGTGTGGCGTCTATCCCGAGGTGTGCATGCGCCGCTACTACGGGAGGCCGCTTAACAACAGCTATGGCAACGAAGTCGCGATCCGGCTCCTGATCTCGCTTCTGGCGCTGACGGCTTCCCGCCTAGAGCTGGCAATCCGGCCGGTATTTGTCCACGCGACGATGCACTACTTCCGCATCTACACCACCGTTGCAGTGAGCAGCAGCCAGGCAAACGGTGTGTATGAAAACATTGGATACGTCATGCATTGCTTTAACTGCGGCCACCGCTTCAAGGCAGAAGAGTATGAAAAGAGCAAGTGCGAGCTCTGCGGCAGCAGCCTGAGCATCGGAGGCCAGCTCTGGACAGGATCGCTGCATGACAGAGAATTTGTGAAAAAGATGCTTGAGCAGGAAAGCGACAGGCAGTGCAAGAAAGTGCTTGAAGCTTCCGGCGAGGAGATAAGCGAAATACCATACTACTTCCGGGCAGATGAAATTTCTGCAAAACTAAAGAGGAACCCGCATTCCGTGCAAAAGATCATCGAGAAACTGCAGTCGGCCGGCTTTGCCGCATCAAGAACGGCGCTTAACCCGGGATCATTTAAAACCAATGCAAGGATAGATCAGATTCTGGATATCTTGAGGTAATTATTCAGAAAATCGAACTGCATTGATCGATTCATCGACATAATTTTCCCATTTCATTTTCAGACCGTCGAGTTCGGGATCGACATCAGATTTGTCATTATTATCCTCAATCCTCATTTCCATTGCGTCTACATACTCTAAGAAAGAATCGAGTGCCTGTACGTAAAGATCGTAGCTTTCCTGCCACTCTTGTGCCGGCTGGGCATTTTCAAGCTGCGTCCGCATGTTCTGAATGTCAGATCGATCCAGGCTGATCTGGGCTAGCATGCTTTCAGATGTCACTTCGCCTTGCTTCCAGTCATTAAACTTGGATTCGAGATCAGCTGCAAGATTGTTGTGTTTTGAGTAAATGTCTCCCAAGATCTCTGCATCAGTGCGGGGAGGAGCAATAACGGTGTCGGGGCTGCTCTGGGGTATAGTCCATATGAGAAAGCTGGCGCCCACGATGCCTATAACGATGGCTGCCGTAATGGCTATGCCCTTCTTGCTCGCCAAGTCGACCACCGTA
>DAINRX010000029.1:10743-13025 GCA_036741635.1 Nitrososphaera sp. | reverse complement strand
ACTTGCTGTAGTAAAGGCCGATCCCGCCTCTAGAGAATAATATTCCATTTCAAGCCCGACGTTTTCATTGGCGTATATACGTGCCGTTTACTATCAAATCTTCAAACGTGCCGTCGCCAAACGGATCGCCAGTGTCACTCTGTGCCGATGCATATTGTGCGTTTGCAGCAAGTAAAAGCATCGACCCTGCAAGCAGCAATAGCAAGGCCAATATCGGCCTAGAATTCACCCCTGTGACATGTCTGCTGCCGGCGGTTATTAGTTGCTGCAAGTAACTAGATTTACTTCTACTGCCCCAATGGCGCAGGCAATCTTATTAGCAAGTCCATATTTACTACTAGGTATGCAAGAAGAACCGACAGACGGCAAAGCCAGTACTACTACTACCTGCGCAATTGTAGACGTTTGGGAAGTGCTTGGCAGGAGGTGGTCGCTTCACATCATAAAGAACCTGAGCACAAAAGAAGTCATCAGATTCAACGAGCTAAAGAGGGCGCTTGCAGGCATTAGCAGCACAGTCCTTGCGGAAAGGCTGCTCGAGCTTGAGCGCGAGGGCCTTGTGACAAAAAAGATCTATCCCGAGGTGCCGCCCAGGGTGGAGTACAGCATGACTCCTCAGGCAAGGGAACTCGAGGTCATTATCAAGGAGCTTGCCCGCTGGGCCAACAAGTGGAAGCGCCCCGAAGGATTAAAGCCGACAGTGGCTGCGCAGAAAAAATAGTGGCTAGCGCAGCTTCTGAAACTGCTTCTCCTGCGCGCTGACCACTCCCACTTCAATCACAGGCCGCTCGCCCAGAGCCCTTTCTATAGCCTTGTTGCTGAGCGCCACAGCCTGCTCGACGCTCATGTCGGCGCTGTACTCTTGCTGCAGCACGGAAAGTGCTACATCAGCTGACTGGCCTATTGCAAAGCCCGACCCTCGCATGAATGTGCCGCTTGGGTCCACCTGGTACAGCTGCACGCCGGTCTGGTCGACGCCTGCGACTATCACTGAAGCCGCCTGCGGCCTGACGGCGTATATCGTGTAGTTGTGCAGGAACGACCCGAGGTGCTTTGCAAGTGAGCCGATGTCTATCGGGCTTTCAAAGTTGAGCCGGTGCTTTTGCGCCTCAAGCCTCAGCTCTTCTATCAGCTGCAGTATGTCGCCGATGTAGCCGGAGCCGGTGGCGCCCACGTGGCCGTCGATTGCGAATATCTTTTCGGCCGGGTCTACCAGCGGCCTGACAGGTTTGATGTGGCTTGCAAGCAGCGCAAACGACGGCGTCCTGATGCCTATCGTGGTGGAGCCTCTGCTTACGGCTTCAAGCGCGCTGTCGACCAGCACTAGCCGGCCTTCAGGCCCGTAAAAGTAGGGGTACCTTCCTCCCATATTGCTGTAGCTCCCTCCCGCCTCTGCCATCTACCTTGCGACCTCCATTACCAAGTTCGGGATCACGAGCACGTCGATTCCGTTGCCCGAGCCCGGGTCACGCTCCATCGCTGCCGCGACTGCCTTGGCGGCAACCTGCTTGGCCTCCTCGTTCGTGATCTCTTTGTGGTACGTGCTCTCTAGCACGCCGTATGCGACGGGAGAGCCAGAGCCGGAAGACGCAAAGTCCTCGCTTGTTATCGCGCCGCTCATGTCTGCCGCGTAGACATGCCCGCCGTCCTGGTCAATGCCTGCAACCAGCAATTCAACAAAGTAGGGCTGGTAGTTCTTCATGCCCGAATACGCAAGGTTGGCAATGAGCCGCGCTGACTCTTTTACGGTGAGCGGAAAGCCGCGCCGAAGCTCCATCAGCTTACGCTCCGCCTTGGCCACCTTGATGAGGTATTCTGCGTCAGACAGCTGCCCCGCTATTGCAACTGCGAGCGTGTCGTCTATCTTGGCTATCTTTTGCGTGATTTTTGAGCCAATGAAAAAGCCCTTGCTGGCCCTTTTGTCAGAGCCCAGCACGACCCCTTCCTTGGTCTTGATGCCTACGATTGTTGTCATATCTTTCTCTCTCTAGGTATAGTATAGGAAGACACCGGATTAATTGACCGGCAACGCTTGAAGCTGGTCACAACAGAGACCTTGCAAGAGTGTCAGCACACACCTCATCATATTGGCCATTGCGACAGTGGAAATACAATATAGTTATGATTTCCATTCGCGCAATGATAGGAAAACCTTGCCCCCGGCGAAGCCAACGAGATAAGATTGAACATCAAGAACAGAGGCCTGCAGATGCCAGCAGCGTCATCGTCACTATCAATACCATAGGCGGCAGCATAATCACAAACAATTCACAAGAGCCCGC
>DAINRX010000029.1:7367-10643 GCA_036741635.1 Nitrososphaera sp. | reverse complement strand
TCACTATCAATACCATAGGCGGCAGCATAATCACAAACAATTCACAAGAGCCCGCTACTGGCGGCGGTGGTAGTGATGATGATGACGACAACAGCGACGAGCACCAACTCGAGGAAACGGGTTCAGACTTAGACTCGCAAAGCGTGTAAACAACAAAACACCTCTATCTTGGGATGGAACCCGCCTCATCCCAATATTTTTTCCCACAATTAATAGAGGATGATTATTAGCCGCATATGCAGGCTTGCATCATGATATAAAATCCTGCGTTAATTACCCCGAGCAATACTGCTGCTGTACTGATCCAGCACGTACGCGCCGATTCTGCTCTGGAACACCTTAGTTATCTGCTCGTATATCGCGTACGAGCCGATCATCGCCTGAACCTTTTCTTTTTCAGTCGACGCGTTCGTCTCGATGACGATATAGTCGGAGATAAGCCTCAGGTTGATCTGGAACGAGCCGTCGTCGCTTGCCCACTGAAGGGTGTAACCTGTCCCGCTTTCGATCATGCCGAGCCACCGGAGGTTCTTGAACCACCTGCCTATTAGGTGGCGCACTATTTCGCTGGTCTTCATGTTGATGGGGATGTAGGTCTGGAGCAGCTGCACGTATTCTCTGCCCTTTGGCTTGCGTACAACTTCTCTTCTTGCAATTGCCGTTGATGACCCGCCGGCCTTGGCGAGCCTGTAGCCTGCTTCCGACTTTACCACGAGGCCCATCTCCTCGAGCCTGTGGAGCGCCCTTGAAAGGCTCTGCTGGTGCAGGTTCAGCTTGCGCATCAATCCCTTGAATGAATAGTTCGAACCTGTCTCGTTCAAAAGCGAAAGAACCTTGCTGTCGTTGCTGTGAAAATCGCTTGCAGAAAGCGCGTCGTCCTCTTCGACGAGTATTTGCGCCGTCTTGCTGCCCGTAACTACTACCTCTTTTTCAACTACAGAATCCTCTGCCTTAGCCTCCTCCTTAAGGGTCGCTGATTCTGCCTTTATGTCGCTTTCCACTTGCATATCATTAGCACCGTTGCAAGATATAAATCGTAAAGTAACTGCCGGCTGAGCAGGTAAGCAAGATGCTACTAGTACACCTCGATTGAATCCTCTCTAAAGCCCATCTTTGCAAGGAGATCCTTGACCGTCTCCCTGTGATCGCCCTGCAAGATTATCTGGTTGTCTTTGAATGTGCCACCCGTGCCTATCTTGATCTTGAGCTGCCTGGTTATGTCCTTGGCGTCCTTCCTTTCCTGCAGGCCGGATACTATGGTCACCGGCTTGCGGAACTTCCTTACGTCCTTGGTAATTACTATTGTTGTCTCTCCCTTTTCAATCTCTCTTAAGAGGTCGTCCATCGAATCATAGTCTGACACTGGGATTATAATTGGCATCACGAGTTCAAAAGTGTTACCGCCGGAAAAATAATGGTGGGTCACGGGCGCTCGTCCACCTGCACCGGCACTTGAAGCTGGCGCCCGTAGCGGTTGACCGTCAGCGTTAGCCTGTCGTTCACCTGCTTGCCGCGGACGCGCGACGCTATTTGCGTTGGATCCTCGACCTTGCTGCCGTCTATTTGCTCAATTACGTCTCCTTTCCTCAGCCCTGCATCGTCTGCCGGGCTGTATGGCTCGACCTTTGCAACGAGTGCCCCTTCGCTTGCGGGCAGCCCGTAATAGCGGGCAAGCTGCGGAGTTATCTTCATTGACGCTATGCCTATCCATGGCCTTGTGACCCTGCCCTTTTCTATCAGCTCTCTCAATATCGACTTGGCAGTGTTGGCCGGAACTGCAAAGCCAATGCCTTGGGCATAAGGCATGTTGGCTGTATTGATGGCTATCACTTCGCCCTTGGTGTTTACAAGTGGGCCTCCAGAGTTGCCGGGGTTGATAGCGGCGTCAGTCTGGATGAGCTCAAGCACACCGTTCCTTGTCTGTATGCTCCTGTTGAGTGAGCTGACGATGCCTGCGGTAACCGCCGGCCCGCCTGTGAGCCCAAACGGGTTGCCTATTGCAAGCACTATCTGTCCTGCCTTCAGGTCGTCAGAGTTGCCAAGCTGCGCCGCTGGCAAAGGCTGGTCTGACTCTACCTTGAGCACTGCAAGGTCGGTCACCTCGTCGCTTCCTGCAACCCTGCCCTTTAGCACCCTCCCATCAGTGAGCGTCACCTTGAGCCGCTCGGCATCGTCTATGACGTGGTTGTTTGTCAGGATGTAGCCCTTTTCGTCGATTATCACGCCCGATCCTACGCCTTCAACAGGGAAGACCCTGAACAGCTGGTCGTGCAGCATCCTTACGCTTGCAATGTTGACAACGCTCTTGCTTACCTTGTCCACTGCGTTGACGAGCAAGTCTTCTGGCACGGGTACAGTCATGTTACTACTACTATCACCGCCACCTTTTGTTTGGTCATACCAGTATGTATTGCAGGCCGCCGGATAAATCGACCGGCTATTGCAAAACCCGGTCACAGCTACGGCCGATAGTGTGCGGCAAACGTGTGCTGCTCACTGGAACCAAGGTCGCGCACGAACTGGTCTCTGACCAGCCTGCCGTACACCACTAGATCGCGGGACATCATTTGCAGGCGCTTGGACAATCTTACGTTTGATATTTCGCCACCTGCTGCAAAATCTTGCTCACCGCTGATCGAGACGCCGTAGGGCATGCTCCAGCCGTAACACTGACGCACTGCCGTGCGCATCTGGTCCATTACCGTCAGGCCCTTTTCGTGAGACGCCACGATGTAGCCAAAGACCTTGCCGGCAAACTCTTCAAAAAAGTGGTCCAGAAAGTTCTTGAGCGCGCCGGACATCGAGCCGTGATAGTCAGGCGACGCGAGGATGAAGGCGTCTGCCCATGCCACAGCTTCTGCCGCATATTCTATTTCCTTTGATGCCGGCCCGTTTGGGTCATATATCGGCAAGACTGTCTTGCTCAGGTCCAGCAGGCGGACTTCAGCAGCTCCATGCTTCTTTGCATGCTCGAGCGCAATTTTGAGCGCTTTGGTGCTATACGAGCCAGGGCGCATGCTGCCGGCCACGCCCAGCACGTTAAACTTTGCTGTCATCATTTTCTTTCGACCCTATTATTATGGAGATCTGCCAGATTAATCGACCAGCTTTCAGAAGAGCTGGTCACATCATCAATTGTTGATGGCATATTTCTCCGGCAGATCCAATAGTATCAATTCAGTCGGCTTTTCGGCCTGTATCGACAATTTGCCTTCCTTTTCGATTTTCGCCGCGCCTCTCGTCTCTATAGTGCTGCCGTTCAGCAGCTGCGCCCTG
>DAINRX010000029.1:0-7267 GCA_036741635.1 Nitrososphaera sp. | reverse complement strand
GATTTTCGCCGCGCCTCTCGTCTCTATAGTGCTGCCGTTCAGCAGCTGCGCCCTGCCGTCTATCACGAACAGGTACGCCTTGCGCCCCAGCGCCAGCGCGTGCTCTACCTTGCTTCCTTCTTTGGTCAAGTATGAAACGTAAATCGCGCCGTCCTGATGCATGTGCAGGGCCGGCCCGTCTTCTTTTGCGTTCTCTGGCATGACTACCGGCAGGAGCTTGTTTGCCCTCTCTTGCTTTCCAAACTGACGCTGCTCCCACGATGGCTCAAGCTCGCGCTTGCTTGGAAATATCCACATCTGCAAGAGTCTCAGTGGCTTGTCCTTTGAGCGGTTGTACTCCGAGTGCAGGATGCCGCTTCCGCCAGTCATCATCCTCCTCTGCACTTCGCCAAGATGAATCACGTCATGGTTGCCCTGATTGTAGCGGTGCTCCAGCTTGCCTTCACTGACGTACGTTATTATCTCCATGTCGCGGTGCGGGTGAAAGTCAAAGCCTGTTGCCGGCTGAATTATGTCGTCGTTGAAGACGCGCAGCGGCCCAAAGTTCATCTTGTGTGGGTCCTGATAGTGCGCAAAGGAAAAGTGCCAGTACGTTGAGAGCCAGTCTTCCTCGTTGTGGTAATGCTCGTTTGACTTGATGATTTTGATCATATCATTCATCCTTTCAATGGCGTACAGGCTATTTAAGCATGGTAGCAATTTCTGACCAAGTTAGTTTGCCGCATCCGACTTGGTAAGCTCGCGCTTGCTGTCAATTTGCAAAGCTTTTGTCAATTCTTGCATAAACACGTCATTCTTTGCAAACCTTCTGTCATTGTAAAATCTAGTGAGCACAATAGGCATCAATGACCTTCTAGCTGGCAAAAGGCTACGCTCTAGGACTGACTGTTATCGTTGCGTTCTCTTTGAACGCCATTTACCCCGAAAAATTCGTCTGGTGAGTTAAAAAGCTGAAAGGAACAGTGGAGTGCCCGCAAAGATGGCAACAAGATCCTCTATGGACATTCTTACTGCTGTTGTTCGCCCCGCGGCATCAGATTAAGCCGGCAACTTGAAAAGTTCTAACAAGAAATGAAAAACTGTTAAACTAAATCGACAGCCTCTTGGCGCACGAGAGGCATTCGACTATTATTACCCTATTTTCAGCGTTTTCTATTACCCTGAACTTTTTCGAGCCGCACGATGGGCAGATGGGGCACGCTCTCAGGCCCTTTCCCACGCTCATCACCACTTTTGGGGGTTGCTATCAGAGCCGGCGAGCACTTTAATCCTCTCGATGCCGCTGATCTGCTCGATCACATTGGCTACTGCGGGCGGCACGAGGTGCTTCCACGGCTTGCCTGCTATCATTAGCTTGCGTATGTTCGAGCCGTTGTACTGCTCCTTTTCTGCAAATTTCGCCGGCTTGACTGTGATGCCGGCGTCCTGAGAAAGTGCCAAATGCTTTACAAAGTCGTTGCCGGAATAGAGCATATCAAAAGGCGGGACCATCGACCTGAGGTATGCGAGCCACCGCGCGTTGTTCTCGTCGTTTGCAAGAGGGATTATGTAGCATTTTGAGAGGTCTATCTTGGCTTCTTTTAGGGCCTCGTGTATCATCAAGACCCTCTCGCCGGCGGTGAACGGGTCCTTGTCGATGAAGTTGAACTGCGCGCTGCCGATGACTAGTACCAGCTCGTCGCACTCGCCCAGGGCCTGCTTTGCTAGGGCAAGGTGGCCGTTGTGAAATGGCTGGAACCGGCCTGTCATCAACCCGCGGCTAGTGGTCATGGCTTACCAAGCTTATTCTTCCACTGCTCTATTTCCTTTGCTTCTATCTTGCGGAATATCGGCTCGATCTTGCCCAGCGGGTGGTCAGGCGGAACCGCCTTCATGTCTTTGGCTGACTCCCACCTTTGCTGGTGTACGCTGCCCTGCAAATTGAGCTGACTCCACATTTTCTTGCATGAAAAGGGGATGAAGGGCTCGAGTAGGATTGCCAGCGACCTCGTTGCATTTACCGACGCGTACAGGGTGGCGTCCGCTGTTTCCTTGTTTGCCCAAGGCGCTCGCGCCTGAAAATACTGGTTCATGTGGGCGCTGAGCTTTAAAATCCTCTTCAGCGCCCTGTCGATTTCGTTGTTTGACAGCAAGTCGCCTGCCTCGTCTACCGCTGATGACACTTCTCCATTGTTGGCGTCATCAAATTTCGAAGGCCTGGGAACCTTGCCGCCAAAAGTTTTCTGCGTAAAGGAAAGCGCCCTGTTCACAAAGTTGCCCACGTTGGCGATAAGCTCGTTGTTTATCTTTCCGTAAAACGCGTCAAAGTCAAAGTTGAGGTCGTCCTGTGAGTACGTGATCACTGACGCGATGTAGAATCTGAGGTAGTCGGGGTTGAACGCAGAAGTAAAGTCCTTCAGGCTGATGTACCAGTTCTTGCTCTTTGATATTTTCTGGTTCTGGAGCATCAGGTGCCCCCTTGTAGGAATGTAGTCGGGCAGCTTGTATTCAGAATTGATACCAAGGCGCACCGCCGGCAGGAAAAGGTAGTGATGGTAGACGATGTCTTTGCCGATAAAATGATAGACATCAGATTCATTCCAGAACTTTTTGCCGTCCCCTCCCTTGTCGTCAATGAATTTCACGAGCGACGAAATGTAACAGAGGTGGTTGTCAAACCAGCCGTAGAACACCTTGCCCTTTGCCTCGGGGAGCGGTATCGGCACGCCCCACGAGAGGTCGCGGGTGATGTCCCAGTCCTGCAGCCCTTCATTTATCCAGTTGATGACGTAGTTCTTGACGTCTGCCTGCAGGTGCTCGTTTGTCGACAGCCATTCTTTCAATTTGCTGGAAAAGCTTGACAGGCGGAAAAAGTAGTGCTTGCTTTCTTTTTTGACAGGCGGCCTCCCGCATATCGCGCATCTGGGGTTCAGTATCCGCTCAGGAACTCGGCCGCACTTTTCGCACAAATCTGAATATTGGTTTTCTGCGCCGCAGTAGGGGCATTTGCCTATCACATATCGGTCAGGGAGGAACTTGTCGTCAAACGTGCAGTAGAACTGAATGACGCTCTGGTCGTAGATGTGGCCATTCTCGTGCAAGCGTTTGAAAACATGCTGGACAAACTCGACATTTTCCTTCGAGCTTGTCTTGTAGAAAAAGTCAAACGAGATGCCAAGCGAGCTGAAATCTTCATAGTCGCGCCTGTTCCAGAATGCGACGTACTCCTCCGGGCTCTTTTTTTCCTTCTCGGCCTTTATGAGTATGGGGGTGCCAAAGTCGTCTGTGGCGCAAATGTGGTAAGCCTCGATGCTGTTGAGCCTCGAAAATCTCGTGAAAATGTCTGCCGGCAGGTAGGTCGATGCAATGTGACCCAGATGTATCTCGCCGTTTGCGTACGGGAGTGCGCTCGTGACGACGGCGCTTTTCTTGTTGTCCGGCATCACAATTTCACTAACCGTACTAGATTTTAACCTAACTGGACTGCTGGTAGCGCCTTTGCTCCTCTGTCATTTCGTCGATCCTGACGTCCATGGCTTCAAGCGCATACCTTGCCACATCCATGTCTATTTTTTCTGGAACGCCATGTACCTTGGCTTCCATTTTGTCATGGTTTTTCGCTACATGCAAAATCGATAATAGCTGGTTGGCAAAAGACAGGGCCATCACTTCAGGCGGGTGCCCCTCCGCTGCAATCAGGTTGACAACCCTTCCCTTTGACAATAGGTACAACCTTTTGCCGTTGATGTAAAAGCGCTCGACGTTTGGCCTCACTTCCACCGGCTTGATTGCAGAATAAAGGTAGCCGACATCTATCTCGACGTCAAAGTGGCCGGCGTTTGCCAGAATCGCACCATCCTTCATTTTCTTAAAGTGCTCTTCCCTTATCACTCCTGTCTGGCCGGTGCACGTGACAAACACGTCGCCGCGCGGCGCAGCGTCTGACAGCCTTGCCACTTGCAAGCCATCCATCTTGGCTTCAAGCGCCCTGACAGGATCGACCTCAGTGATAGTCACTATTGCACCCATGCCCCTTGCCCTACTTGCCACGCCCTTGCCCACCCAGCCGTAGCCACACACCACGACGTGCACGCCGGGCAGGAAAATCCCAGTCGCCCTCAGGATGCCATCCAGCGTACTCTGGCCGGTGCCATGGCGGTTGTCAAAAAGGTATTTAGTGCGCGCGTTGTTGACCGCAATTATTGGATAGGCAAGCTTGCCGGCCTTTTCTAGCGCCAGCAGCCTCTTGACGCCAGATGTGGTCTCTTCGGTCCCGCTCACTATGCCCTTTGCCTTTTGCCTGTGGGCCGCCATGTGCAGGTCGCTTCCATCATCAGCCACTATCGCCGGCCCGAACGCAAGGACATCGCGGATGCACTGCTTGTATTGTGCCTCTGTCTCGCCGCGCCACGCATACACATTTACGCCCTGCTCGTACAGAAAAGCTGCGATGTCGTCTTGCGCCGACAGCGGGTTTGCCGAGCAGACCGCGACCTGTGCGCCCATGCTCTTTGCCGCCATCACTAGAACTGAGGTCTCTTTCGTGATGTGAAGGCAAAAGCCCAGCCTATATCCAGCGAGCGGCCGAGCGCGCTCGCTCTTGGACCTTATCCTTTCAACTATGGCCATGCGGGTTAAAGCCCACTCGTACGACAGTTTTCCTCTGCCCGCAAGCTTGGCGTCAGCTATTTTGCCCGGCATGATTTGAGGGTGTCAACAAAAGATGCAATAAAAAAGCTACTGGTTTTCGTACTCCTCTCTGTACCTTGCCCTGCCCCTTCTTATGATAACGAACAGGAGCAATATGATGGCAATCCATACCGAGCTGAGCATGATGTTGGTGGTGCTGACGTAAAGGTACGGCATAGCCTCTACCAGATCTTCCTGCATGACTCCCAAGGATAGGCGAATGTCATTCATGCCCGTGTTGTATTCTGCGCTGTATGGCTCCATCGACGATATCGAGTTGGCGCGGGACAGCATGTTGTCAAGCTCTGCCTGGATATAACCAAAGTCCGTCCTAGCGGTAGGGAACGCCCATACAGGGTTGCCACTCTCTGGCAGCGTTCTCCTTGCATTTAGAATGTAGTCTGCCATGTCTTCCGGCGTCTGGGCCGCTTCGGCTCTTGCTAGATAGCCAAGAGCGCTGTCGACTGGGTAGATAGCCTGATCGTAGCCATAGAATGCCATGCCTGCTCCAAAGGCGATAAACGCCAGAACTCCAAGCGCCATTGTCTTGTTAGATGCTGCCATGCCAGAATTGACGACGATATAGCATTCGGAGAGATATTTAGGTGTGGCGGAGCTAGATTCTGCAGGTCTTCATAGTTCCGATAACCATTTTATTACCTAGCTACAAAGTGTAGCCAAAGTTGGCACTGGTCAAGGTTGCCCAAAAGGGCGAAATCCGGGAGAATGGCGGCAAGGAGCTCGACATCAATGGCACAAGGATTGCGCTCTTTTACGCAAACGGCAAATACTATGCGATTGAGGCGCTCTGCCGCCATCAGGACGGGTCGCTTGCCCCCGGCAAAATCGATGGCGAAGTAGTCGAATGCCCTCTGCATTCTTGGCACTACAACATCAGGACTGGCGAGCTGCTCGATTACCTTGAAGGGGTCAAGCTGACTACCTACAAGGTGGACATCAAGGGAAACGACATTTACATCGACGTCTGAGCAAAGTAAAATACCGGGCAAATCGTCTTGATAGCGACTGTGATGAAATTATACAACACGCTCAGCCGTCAGGTGGACGAGCTCATGCCGCAGGACAGCAGCACAGTCAGAATGTACGTCTGCGGCGTCACGGTTTACGACAACTCGCACATTGGGCACGCAAGGACAGTCATTGTCTTTGATACGCTGCGCCGGTACCTCATGTCAAGAGGCTATCGAGTTGTTTTCATACAGAATTTTACTGACATAGACGACAAGATAATCAACAGGGCCAAGGCCGAAGGCAGGACTGCCGAAGAGATATCGGAAAAATACATCGACAGCTACTTTCGCGATTTTGGCAGCTTGAACGTGCTCCCAGCAGATCGCCACCCAAAAGCGACAGAGCACATCAAGGATATGATAGAGCTTATCGACGGCCTGATGAAAAAGGGCCACGCCTACCTGACGCTCAATGGCGTCTACTTTAGGGTCAGATCGTTCCCAGAGTACGGCAAGCTGTCAAGAAAGCCGGTGGAAGAGCTCGAGTCGGGCGCAAGGATCGAGGTCGATCCGTCAAAGGAAGACCCGCTCGACTTTGCATTATGGAAGTTCTACTCGGAGGAGCCAGTGTGGAGCAGCCCGTGGGGTAAGGGGAGGCCCGGCTGGCATATCGAGTGCTCGGCCATGTCGCTCAAATACCTCAGCCCGTCGCCTTTTGAAATCCACGGCGGCGGCCACGACCTTGTCTTCCCGCACCATGAAAACGAGATAGCACAGTCAGAGTCGTACACGGGCAAGCAATTCGCCAAGATATGGGTGCACTCCGGCATGATCACCATCAATTCGCAAAAGATGAGCAAGTCGCTTGGCAATATTGTCACTATCGAGCAGGCGCTGAAGAACTGGGGTACGAACTCTCTCCGGCTGTACTGCCTATCGGTGCACTACTCAAAACCGCTCGACTACACCGACGAGCTGCTGAAGGAATCTGTGCAGAGGTGGCGCCAGATAGAAACATGCGCATATGAGCTGCGATCCGCTGCAGGGGCGGGAGGTGACGTAGACGCTGTACGCAGAGCTAGTGGTAAATCGATGCAGGCATTTGAAGCTGCCATGGATGATGATATGAACACGTCGCTTGCGCTCACAGAGTTTTTAAAGTTTGTGACCCGGCTCAACCAGTACGCTGCAAGCGACAAGCTGACCAAGGAGATGGCCGATGCTGCGCTCCCCACCTTTGACAGGATAATGGACATCTTGGGGCTGAAGACGGCTGAGGTGAGCCTGCAGGAAAGGGAAGAGATAGACAAGCTCGTGGCGGAGCGCAACAGACTGCGGGCGGAGAAAAAGTTCAAGGAGGCGGACGAAATAAGGAATAGGCTGCTAGAACGCTCTGTCGAGCTCTTGGACCACAGGGAAAGAAGGACTGTCTGGGTCAAGAGGGAAAGGACAGCATAATTTCACTTGTTTGTGCAACGAGAAGCACTCCCGGGCCAATGAGGTAGCTTGACACCAGAATCATGCGGGTAATGAAGATAGTTGAGAGCAAGCGTATGGGCTCAGTCACAGTCTTCGAGGACACTCTCTTGCTTGGAGAGGTTGTCGGCGACGTCATTCTCAACAGCGGC
>DAINRX010000028.1:10173-13072 GCA_036741635.1 Nitrososphaera sp. | reverse complement strand
TCGCTTGTCCCCGGCTGATTCAACCAGTCATCTTAATCGTGGCGATGTTCCATGTAGACTCGATATGTAGAGCTCTTGTGTTCTTACTAATCACACTATGCAAAATTTTATTGGAATACAGAGGGCTAGCAAGCTTGCGCGTGTCGATAAGCGATATGACCGGTGGCGACGGCAGTTGCGATTACAGCCTTTTTCGTAATAGATAGCAAATCGCAATGGCTACTAGCACGCCCGTTGCGACAATCGAAAAGAAGGAGCGATATCGATGTTTTGCAACTAATAAGATGCAGTATAAGGTAGGGATGGAGACAGAAAAACAAGAAATCTTTCGCCAACGCGGGCGGCAACGCTTCGCCACCAATCACTCGATTGGAATGGAGGAAAAGCTTGACTAATTTTCTATCGCTAGCGATATTTGGCTGAGGCCCTATTACCAAAATTTTAGAGGTCTATTCGCCCCTTGTGCTATGAAGTTTTAATTCCAACTACACACGATGATGTCGTATTCCAACCATCCCAGTGCCTCCTGCCACAGGCTGGGCATTTTGATTAGTTCTTTTTCTCTCTCTGTATCTCTGCAAGCAGCTCAGCTTTTGCGGCACTATGGTTTTCATGCAGCTGGTAGGTCTTTATGTTTGTACTTCCACTTTCTGGCTCGACATCCACCATTTCTGCAGTGGTCTTGCGTTTCGTTTTTGTTAGGTGTAAATCCTTGGAGGCAAAGTGAAGGTTACAAAGATAGAAGTCTTAAACTTTGGCTGGTTTGTGATATGCACAGACACAGAAAATAATACGTTTGGATTATGGGAGGCAAAGGAGGGCTAGACTACTACGAAAGGACATTATAATCTACATCTCTTTTCTTTCACTTATAGCACTCATGTTATAATATCTTAAAAAAGGAATGCTTTTGGATCTATATCATATATGGTGCATCAAGCTACATAAGGTCTTAGTTGTAATTCATGAAAGTAAGAGTGTACTTTTCCAAGGAGCCTGATACTGTTGAAATTATCCTAAAAGCTCGTAAAATCAGTAGGCAGGCATTAGATACTATCTATGAATTAGTCTGGGAATGTGAGTTTAAGAATATTCTGAATGTAGGTAGGATTTGGCTAAAGTTTAAGGAAAATGAAGAAAAACCATTTGGAATTCCGCTAAGAGAGAAAAGAACTCATACTAGCATATCTCCTGGAGATATTATTCAAATAACTAACGACTTCTATATCGTTGATCAGATTGGTGCAAGAAAAATAGAAGTCATTGATTAGATTATTCAAACATGCAGAGTAATAGGTTAAGATTTCTTTAGATCTATCTCTTATGAAGCCTTATTTATTATGAGCGATTTATCGACTCTAAAAAACTATTCTCGCTTCGATCTATGCCGAGAAAAGAGCATCATGATAGCGCTGCTATGACCTAATTGTATCAACCAAACATGTCTCTCTTTTACAATATAACAATGCTCGAAGTACCATATTTGTCATTTCATGACTAATGCTTTGAACCTTTCATCATTTCTTATACTCTCAAAGTCTTTGTCTTGTTTGGCTGAAGTAAGGCTGGCGGTTGCCTTCCTCGATAGGTACTTGTGGGTGTACTTGCTTCTCTTGAAATGGGCCTTGCTTTCTTCTGTATATCCAAGCAGCTTCTCTGGATACGTCAGTGTTGTTGTTGTTGGCGGCGACTGTGATTCGGTAGCTTGCATGTCTAAAAACTCCTTTTTTCCTGAGGACTGCGTGGATTAGAGAAGTATCTAGGCAGTCCTATGCTCACAAAACGATTAAATCTATACATTTTATTGCATATCATTTAGTATGGCAGCAGAGATCAGGGTTGCCGTCATTGGGGTTGGCAACGTAGGCTCTACGTTTGTGCAGGGTATCGATTACTACAGCAACGGCAAGAACACGGTTGGCTTGTGGCACCAGAAGGTTGCAGGTTTCAAGCCGGCAGACGTCAAGGTAGTCGCCGCGTTTGACATCGACCCGGCGAAAGTAGGCAGAAGCCTCGCCGACGTGGCGAGCGGAAAGTACCATGATGTAAAGGATTCTAAAGTCAGGATCAGCTCCGGTATTCTGGCTGACAGAATTGACAAGGTGCAGAACCCGTCTACTGCTTCTGCAGCCGATGTTGTCAAGGAGCTGCAAAAGTCAGGCGCGCAGGTAGCTGTCAACCTCATTTCTTCCGGCATGGACAAGACCTCGCTAGAGTATGCCAACGCAGCCCTGAAGGCCAATGTAGCGTTTGTAAATGCCACGCCGGCCAAGGTAGCCACCAACGCGGCACTTGCAAAGAAATTCTCTCAGAGCAGGCTTGTGCTTGCAGGCGACGACCTGCTGAGCCAGTTTGGCGGAACTGCCTTCCACAAGGGCATGATCGACTTTATGGTAGAGCGCGGCGTGCACGTTAACAAGAGTTACCAGCTCGACGTCGGCGGCAGCGCAGAGACCAAGAACACTATGGACGAGCGCATCAGGATGATGAAGCGCTCGATGAAGACGGGCTCGATAGGCATGGAGGCGCCATACAGGTTCGAGTCGGTGGCAGGCACCACTGAATACACAGACTTTCTAGGCGACTCTCGCAACAGCTACTACTGGATGTCAAGCGAAGGGTTCCTTGGGAGCAACATTGTGATGGACCTGACACTTAGGACAAGTGATGGGGCAAACGCCGGCAATGTCCTTTTGGATGTGGTCAGGGCGATAGGAAGAGCCAAGGGCGCAAAAGCAGGCAAGGCTTCTGAAGTGATAAGCGCATACGGCTTCAAGAATCCACCCAAACCCTACAAGATCCGCGAGGCGTACACAAGCTTTACCAAGATGTTTGCCTGATCAAATAGAGAGAACAGGGTTACAGGATGCCGCTTGGCATCCCTAGTTCTAGGTTGTGC
>DAINRX010000028.1:0-10073 GCA_036741635.1 Nitrososphaera sp. | reverse complement strand
CATCGCCGCCTTCGCCAGCTGTTAGCTGCTCTGCCAACTGTGCAATCGATTGTGACACTTCGTCGCCATCCTCTGCAGCTGTTGTTGTTCCGGCCACTTGCTCGGCTATCTGCGTGATAGCCTGTGCGCTATTTCCTCCTTCTTCTGCTATCTGGATAGCGATTTGCCCTATGAGCTGCTCTATTGACTGCGGGTCAGAACCTGTCTGCTCTGCAACCTGCTGAGCTAGTTGTTTAATAACCTGTTCTGTATTACCACCTTGCTTAGCAGTCTGGGAGGCTACCGTTCCAGCACTTGCTCGACTTGACCTTCATCTGAAGCCGTTGCATTTGATACCTGGGATGCCATTTGCGTTATATTTTGGCTGACCTCGGCAGTAGTGGCAGTAGTAGCGGTAGTAGCGTTATCACCACCATCTGTCGCATTTGCAGTTGTTGGCGGTGCTGTTCAGTTTGTTGTTTCATCGTCTTCTGTTCCGGTAGTAGTAGCATATTGTTCCGCGACCTGAACTACTGCCTGCGAGATGTCTTCGCCCTCCGCCACCTGCTCGGCGATCTGTGCGATAGGCTGCTCGACGTCATCATTATCGTCGCCTTCTTCATCAGCAATCGCCTGTTGCTGGGCAAGCTGGAATATTGATTGTGAGACTTGAGCCTCCTCGCTTGCAGCCACTTGCGACCCAAGCTGAGCGATTGCATGATCAGCTATGCTCGAGTTTGTATTTTCAGCTATTTGGTCAGCTAATTGCTCCAGCACTTGTCTTATTTCGTCTTCTTCGTCTCTACCCTGAGCTTCTGCGACTTGAGATGCTATCTAGTCGATTGTTTGCTCCGTTTCTGGCTCCTGCGCGAATGCAGAGGGTTGGAATGCAGGTACGATTCCAAGAACCATTACCAAGGGCAATAATATTGCCGTGGCCAACAAAGTAGTAGATCCTGATGGTTGATGATGACGTTGTTGTTTGTTACTACCTTCTAACTTTGAACCAAAAACCATTGGAGCAGTTGCATACTCATCGCTTATATGAAATGCACAATTTGGATCTGACGGAGTCGATCCTTTTTTATTATTGTCTATCTGTTCAGAAATGACAAACAAAAAGACTCGACCACTTTTTCTGCCGTAAGGGCGCTATAGCAATCGAATGAGCGCAAAGCCATCCAGATAAAATAGAAGGAAAAACTCAAGATACTCGAGGATGAAACATCAAGGGCTCAAGCAGGAATAGCCTGGGCCTCGGTTATTGGAGGCTGTGAGGCTTGAGTCCTATGCCAGCCTGATGATACGCACTCATTCGCCTTTCAAAAACAGCATTTGGGGCAAATTGGCATTAGGATTTTCTTTACGGGCTTGTGTATGCACCATTTCAATAAATTTCCTTGCACGATTAAGATCAGCGGTAGTAAAAATGAATAAAATCTCATCTGGATCATCCGCATTTCTCCATACATGCCTTAGGACTAAACCCTGCTCAGCATGTTTGAGTGCGTCAGCTTTCAGGACATTTTTAATGTCCTCCATTTTCACTCCTCTAATTCTTGCTAAAATGTGGTCCATAATATTACGACTGATTGTCACAAGAGTAGATAAAAGTTAGGACGGACCAAGCGGAGGTTGCGAGACTTTAAACTATTAATATCCATCATAAGGCATAGCTCTTCATGGCCAAGATATTCACCGACGTGAGCGAGAAAGAGATCACACGCACGATAGTAGAGATGTTCAATGAGACCATGAGAGAATATACCGATTCTGATGTCATTATAATTGGAGCCGGCCCGGCCGGCCTGACCGCAGGCAGGGATCTTGCAAGGATAGGCGTCAGGACGCTCATTGTAGAGCAGAACAACTACATCGGCGGAGGGTACTGGGTCGGCGGATACATGATGAACCCGGTGACGGTGAGGGCGCCGGCCCAAAAGGTATGGGATGAGCTTGGCGTTCCATACAGGAAGATAAGCGAGGGGCTGTACGCCACGTGGGGCCCCAATGCGTGCTCAAAACTGATAAGCGCAGCCTGCGACGCCGGCGTGCGCTTTTTGCAGCTGACGAAATTCGACGACCTTGTGCTCAAGAACAAGCGCGTCTGCGGAGTGGTGGTGAACTGGATGCCTGTGTCAGCGCTGCCAAGGAACATTACCTGCGTCGATCCAGTTGCTCTTGAGAGCAAGATAGTTATCGACGCGTCCGGCCACGACTCTGTCGCTGTAAGGCGCCTGATGGACAGGGGCTACGTAAAGTGGAAGGGCATGGACCCGATGTGGGTTGAAGGAGGCGAAGATGCAGTAGTCAACCATACCGGCGAGGTCTTCCCCGGTCTCGTTGCGGCAGGCATGTCAGTCACCGAGACGCACGGCCTCCCAAGGATGGGACCGACGTTTGGGGCGATGCTCCTATCGGGCAAAAAGGCAGCCGAAGTGGCCCTTGGCAAGCTGAAAGAGATGCCAAACCCGCCAAAGCTGAAGGTCAAGTAAGCAACCTTTTATTTTTACGCGTTCTTTGTATGTGTGTCAATCAGTTGGATTTTCGGTTCGTCCACCTTTATTCTGACGCTTCTTCAGCGCCCAAGCTAGACGGCAGGGCGGTTGCCAGCGAAATAGCAAAGGTTTTCCCAAGATGCAAGATAGACGTCAGGACTCCTTTTTTCAAGGATCTAGACATTGAAAAGATCGCCGAGCCTGCAAGGATATCAGACACCAAGCAGCCGTTTGAAAGGCAGCCAAGTCAGAAATCAAATGATGGCATAGTGCCGCTCTATGACGGCTTTGTCCTGCAGCGGTTGCTGGCTGCAAGGATTCCGGCTGCAGAGGGACATGCGGATCACGTGCACATCGTATTCACCAAGATCCTGACGTGTACCTTCAGCGAAGACGACTGGCGCTACCATGGCCGCGCTGTCGTATGTGGCACGCCCTCGATAATTTCCACTACAGGGATAGTGGAGGCGCCGGCAAAGCCAAAAGAGTTCTACCTAGCGCAATTCGGAATGCACGACGTCGACAGCCTGAAAAGGCAGTTTGCCGGCAGGTTTATAGACTATGGCGACGATGACAGGATCACATTAGCAGCCGCAGGCTATGCCCTGCAGGCGCTGTTCTTCTTTGTCACAGATGGCGAGCCATTTTGCGACAACAAAGACTGCAGGCTATTCAACGCCCACTGGCAGGAAGATCTCATACGCACGCAGATCGAAAAGCCGGCGCTATGCGGCAAGCACCAGAGCATTGCTAATAAAGTTAATAGGAAAATTGGCACACGCTAAAGTTTTTGCTCACTGAAGCTTACCTGCCAAATTTTTGGACTTTGTGCGCAATTTCCTTGGAATTCATGCATGCCTGTCACGCTTGCCAAGTCGCTCCGAACGGATTATTAAGAGGTCTTGAATTTGTCACCTTGTAACACAACTTGTCTGACAGCGAGTCAAATGCTGGTGGCACCGCGCAAAAGCATTATGACGTGATAATAATCGGCTCCGGCCCCGCCGGGTACACAGCCGGCGTCTACACTTCCCGAGCCAAGCTTGGCACCCTCATTGTGTCAGGAACCCTGCCAGGCGGCCAACTGATGACCACAAGCGAAGTCGAGAACTATCCCGGCTTTCCCAACGGCATATTTGGCCCCGAGCTGATGATGAACATGCGCCAGCAGGCTGAAAGGTTCGGCGCGGTCGTTGTAGACGACGAGGTGATAAAGGTCGACTTCAAGAAAAGACCGTTTACCATCACTACGCATTCTGAAACGTACACAGCAGAGGCGGTCATTGCGTGCAACGGCGCGTCGCCGAGGAAGCTCGGCATACCTGCAGAGCAGCAGTTCAGCGGCAGGGGCGTGTCCTACTGCGCAACCTGCGACGGCCCGTTCTTCAAGGGCGAGGACATCGTGGTCGTGGGCGGAGGCGACACTGCCATCGAAGAAGCGACATTTCTGACAAAGTTTGGCAAGTCTGTCAAGATAGTGCACAGGCGAGACAGCCTGCGCGCAAGCAAGATACTGCAGGAAAAGGCATTTGAAAATCCCAAGATCGAGTTTGTCTGGAACAACGTCGTGTCGGACATCAAGGGAGACAAAAGGATTGCGACGGTCCTTGTCAAAGACACCAAGAGCGGCAAGGAAAAGACGATACAGGCAGGCGGCCTGTTCGTGGCAATCGGCCATGAGCCAAACACGGAGATTTTTCAGGGCCAGCTGGAGCTTGACGACAAGGGCTACGTCGTGCTCAAGAACCACACGAAGACAAGCGTCGAGGGAGTGTTTGCGGCCGGCGACGTGCATGACCATCGTTACAGGCAGGCGGTTACCGCCGCGGGTTTTGGCTGCATGGCAGCCATCGACGTGGAGCGGTGGCTTTCTGAAAGAAAGCACAACAGCAAAAGCAGCAAGAAATAAGATCAGTTCAGGCTGTATGCCAGCTTGGATATGTGCTTGGCATTCTTGAGCGCTTTATCATATTCCTGCTCGCCCAGTATGTTTTCCCTTGTGTATAGGCTTCTGAATTTCCTGCCGTCGTCAGCGAAAATGCCCACCACAACTCCATGGTCTAGGTTCTGCGCGACCTTCATCATGGACGACATGACAGAGCCAGATGACGGCCCGACAAGCATGTTCTCCTTTTCCGCCAGCTGCCTCACTGCGTCAAACGAGTCCTTGTTGGTTGCCGTGATCCATTCGTCTACAACGCCAACGCGACGCTTGAACAGGTCGGGCATCGACGATTCCTCAAAGTTGCGCAATCCCTGCAGGAGGTGGTTCGGCTGTGCCTGTATCGCAATGACGCGAACGCCCTTGTTCTTTTCTTTCAAGAACGTTGCGGTGCCAGTTATCGTGCCGCCAGTGCCGCAGCCTGTGAGAAAGTGCGTCACTGTGCCGTTTGTCTGCTTCCAGATCTCCGGCCCAGTGCTTTCATAGTGCGCCAGAAAGTTGGCGTCGTTCTCGTACTGGTTGGGCATGTAGTAAATTTCAGGCCGCGGCTTTGAGATCGCCTTGGCAAGTGCGATGCTCTGGTCGGTGCCTGCGCCAACGCGCGGGCACAGGTCATCTGAGGTTTCATGGAGCGTGGCACCCAAGTGGCGCAAAATGTCCTTTGTCTCCTCGCTCACCTTTTCAGGGATTACGATTTCTATCTTGTATCCAAGCGCCGTTGCAATGCCTGTCAGTGCTATCCCGGTGTTGCCGGACGTCGGCTCGATGATGATGCTCTTGTCCTTCTTCAGGACGCCCTTCTTTTCTGCATCCTTTATCATCCAATAAGCCGCTCTGTCCTTGACAGAGCCAAACGGGTTGTGCCACTCTAGTTTGGCGTAGAACTTGACATTCTTTGTTGAAAACGACTTTAATTCTACCAGCGGCGTCTGCCCGATGCGCTCGACGACGTCAGGTCTTGCAACTGCTGTCATGTCTTTTATTTCGCCTTCTTTATTATGAACTCGAGGTCCTTCTCGTTCTTGTTAATTGACAAAAGCTGGTGCCCGTTGCGGTTGACCCACCTTGAAATGTCCTCCTCTGACTCTGGGTCGTCGGCGACTATCTTTAGCACGTCACCTATCTTCAGGCGCTCCATCTCCATCTTTGTGCGAAACACTGGCTCGGGGCAGTACAGCCCTCTTACGTCAATCGATTTTGTAGGAGGAGAGGCACTCATTTTCTAACGAACGTAATAAAATTATAGCACCGTTATATTAAATGTATGCGGCAGAGGCAGCACTACTTGCTTGCTCATCTGAACAGATCTCGCTCCTTTGGCCTTATGAGGGGTTTCGTCGAGGATTTTGCCGCCTTTTCAAACTTGTACCCTCTTACTATAGCCACTGGTACGCCGTCGGCCTTGCCCATCGCAAGCTCGGCAGCCGACGCCATCTCGTCTGCCACTGCTATCTCGGTCACCCTCAACTTTCTGCCGTACATGTCGCGCGAGCCAATGTAGCTTCGGATAGGGTTGATCCCGGCAACGCCTATCGCCATGTTCGTCTGGCCGTTTCTAAATGGCCGGCCAAAGGTGTCAGTAATGATAATTGCCGCCTCTCTGCCTGCCTTCTTTTTGATGGCCTCCCTGAGCTGACTGGCTGACCTGTCGGGATCTGCCGGCAGAAGCACTGCCGCGTCGCCCTGTACATTGCTCTGGTCCACGCCGGCGTTTGCGCACACAAAGCCATGTTTTGTCTCTGACACGATTATGCCGTTCTGCGCCCGTAGGATTTGCGCCGACTCTTTCAGTATCAGTTCCATCACGCGCGGATCCTTGCCGTGCTCTTTTGCCATCCTGACAGCATCCTTTGAAGGCTTGACATTGGCAAGGCTAACCGTCCGCCCCTCCGCCTTTGAAACGACCTTTTGCGCGATGACAAGAATATCTCCGTCCCTGATCTCCTGATGGTTCTGCTTTACCGCCTTGAGGACTATCGAGTCAAGCTCGTCACGTGGTCTGACGTCGCCAGAAACCTTGATTGGAATTATCTGAATCAACCTATTCTACTACAGAGCAGTTATTGAGAAAGGGGAGTTAAAAACAGGTCGGTTATTATTGCTGCTGACGCCTGCTGCCGGCGTTTATGAGCACGGCCTCACCGAAATTTTTTTTTAACAGGTGGAGAAGCAGGCTCAGGTCGCGCTGGTCTATCGAAACGTCTGCTTTCTCCCTTACGACATCGACAGGGCAGAATCCTACCGTGTAGCCTGCTAGAGCGAACAGCTTTAGGTCATTGGCGCCGTCGACCACTACGACAATGTCTTCTTTCCTTATGCCCCATTCCTTTACCGTATCTCTGACTGCTGCCGCTTTGTCAGACGTGACGTTCATCAGCATGCCGTCAAGCTTGCCGTTCTTGAACACTAGTTCGTTGGAGAATATTCTGTCAATGCCAAGTTCGTCTTTCAGCCTTTCTGTGATTATTGTAAAGCCGCCCGACACTGCTATCATTTTCCACCCTGCCTTCTTGAGCGCAGAGCAGAGCTCCTTGGCGCCCGGCATTATCGGCAGGCTTTCGCTTATCTTTTTGGCGTCTTCGTATTTTATTCCTCTCAATGCGCGGACGCGCCTCCTCAGGCCCTCTTCCCAATTTATTTCGCCCCTGATGCCGGCGTTGGTAATGTCCCATATCTCCTTCTCCTTTGCCGGTCCCATCACCTGAGCTAGAGCGGGAAGGTATTCGCCGTTTAACAGTACGCCTTCTACGTCAAAGATAATCAGCATCTTGTATTTCTTCATGCAAAACAAATTCCCCTGAGTATATTAAGCTTCTCCACGTTTGTTCTACCACGACTTGGCCCGGATCGTCTTTTGCTTTTTGCTGTCAAGGTAATCGGTCAGCAGAACCTTGTCAATGTCGGCTGGGTTGATGTAGTACGAGCGCCCCTTGACGTACCTTTCCATTTCGTTGACGTACCCAAGCAGCGAGTCCTCTTCGCTTATCATTATCGTGTCGATGTCTATCTTCATCGAGTGGCATTTCTTGGCTTCGACAATAGTGCGCTCGCCGATGTACTGGTCGACCTGCCGGTAGCGGTAGCAGAGGTAAACGAGCTCGCCTGATGCGACGTCTAGGCTCATGCTGTTTTCCTCCCTGACCGTGTCAAGCGTCTGCCTGTCTGGCGTGTAAAAGTGTGAGTAAGGCCTCTGTGAGAGTATCTTGTCCTGCTCGCTCTTGTCGTCGATAAAGCACGCGCTTGGGTGGCCGTCCGTCACGAGCACTATGCGCTTGTTCTTCGCGCCGTCCTTTTGCAGTATCTTGTTTGCAAGCCTGAACGCGGCCTGGTAGTTGGTGTAGTGGAGAAAGTCCGAGCCGGGCTCAAACGTCTTCAGATAGGGGATGTCCTGCGGAGCCACCCTTGACGCAAGCGCGCCAAAGCCGACGATATAGACCGAGTCGGATGGAAAGAACTTGCGGTTGAGCAGATAGAGGCTCCACAGCGCCCTCTTGGCAGCCTCGATCCTGCTCATGTCTCCGTACATCGAGGAGTAGCGCATGGTAGAGCTTAGGTCGATACAGTAGACGACTGCAACGCGCACGTCCTGCATCGTTTCATACTCTTCAAAATCTTCTACATCTATCTTGAGCGGCAGCCTTACGTCGCCTCCGTCCTTGAGCGTCCGCTGGATGGTATTGAGCAGCGACTTTGGGACGTTGAGCAGGCGTATGTCATCGCCCGGCTCATAGCGCTTGCTTGTGTCAAGCACTATAGAGCCGCTTCCCAGATCCTGCGTCTCGTGCATGCCGTACTCGCCGGCCTTAAGCGCCTTCATGACGTCGCTCAGTATCTTGCCCCCGATTGCGGTGAAGCCCTTGGCGCTGAGCCACTTGGGCGAATCCTTCAGGTAGCCCTTTTGCATCAGGTGTCTTACGAGTGGCATGCCCGAGTCGTCGCCGTCTTCACCCTTCGCGCCGGCCCTGGCACCCTGCCTCTGCTGCGACTGTTGCTGTTGCTGCTGATCCTGCTGTTGCATTGACGACATGGCTCCCTGCAGGGTCTGCTCAAGCTCCTGCAGGCTGGGAGTCTTTTCCTTCAGCGCCTCTCTTCCCAGCGCTTTCAATAATTTATCGAGAATGTCGCGCGGGAGCTCGCGGTTGCCCTGGCTTTGCTGCTGTTGTTGTTGTTGCTGCTCCTGCCCTTCCTTGTCAAGTGGAAAATACAGGTATTTCTTGCTGCCCGCGGGCGTGCCGCTATTATTATTGGGCGAGGCCATAGCTGTTGTCCTTTTTGTCAAGCAGCGGAGGCTGGATGTGGCGCAGCCCTTCCAGTATTACTTCGGTGACAGAAGCCGTGAATTCTCCGTTCAGGTCCTGGCTTAATGAAATGGCGTCCGTCCTGATGCCGTGCTGCTTGGCGCGCTCTACCAGCTGCTTTTGCTCCTCCTTTATTGCAGAAATGGTTTCATTAACTGCCTGGCGAAGGGCCGGGAACTTGGACAACTGCAACTCGTAGCCGTCTGCAGATTTCTTGCCGTCTCCTCCAATTATCGTCTGCGAAACCTGAAACGCCTTGTTCTTGGCAAACTCGTTCTTTATTTTTGTGATGTGCTCCTGTGGCAGCTTTTGGATGTATTCCAGCGAGATCTCTGTCATTGCGCCCTCTATTATCAAGTCGAGCACATTCCTTCTATTTTCACGCGTGTCTTCCATTTCTGCCAGCTCAAACTTGGACGACTGGTGTATGCAATGGATGTCGCAAAAGCGCGGGATCGCCTTGACGCCGTGCAGGATAGAGCGGGTGCGCTCGGCCTCTCCTACCATCATTTCCATCGAGTGCACCGACATCCTGACGCTGACGCCCTTGTCATGGTTCACGTCGTGGTGGGCGCGGGTCATCTGGGTTATCTTGGCTATCGTCCTTACAATAAAGGATGGCAGCATGACGTTCTTGGTGTCGGCAATCCTTGACTCCTGTACGATAATGAGCATCTCGTCTTCCACGCTCTTTGGGTAGTGGGTGTCGACATGGCTTCGCAGCCTGTCAAATAGCGGCTCGATTATCTTGCCCGAGTGGGTATAGTCGATTGGGTTTGCGGTTGCGATTATCTTGACGTCCGGCTTGAAGACAGCCGGGTACGCGCCCGTGGTGAACTTGCCCTCCTGCAGCACGCTAAGCAAAGACACCTGCTTGCGGGGGTCGAGCACGGGCAGCTCGTCGATGCAGAGTATGCCGTGCCTTGCCTGCAACAATTGCCCGGCAGAATACGACTCCATGCTGTACAGTTCTACGCCCTTTTTCGCTATCTTGATCGCGTCTATCTGGCCAACAAGGTCCTTGACGGAAATGTCCGGCGTCGACAGAATGTACTTGTACCTGTCCGCGCCGCTTATCCAGTCGATCTTTGTGTCCAGCTTAGTTGACCTGATGATCTCTTCGCACTCTGGCGACACAGTAAACTCGGGCTGCGTGCGCACGACTTCAGAATCTGACAAAAGCGCGGTCAGCTGGTCTTCGGGGATCGAGGTCGGGATGTCGTTTGTCACCGTGCCCCTCACCACGGGGATAAGAGATAGAAGGTTCCTTGCTATGGCCTCCGCGATCTTGGTCTTTGCCTGCCCTATCTGGCCGACGAGCAAAAGGTCGTGGCCCGACAGGATTGCCCGATTAAC
>DAINRX010000027.1:0-13261 GCA_036741635.1 Nitrososphaera sp. | reverse complement strand
GTCTTTTGAATCGATATCGACGACATTGCGTACTGGCAGTTCCTGTCTACCGTGACGCCGGATGTGAACTTGTCGCCTGCCAAGTACTTTTGCAAGATTGGGCGCCACCCGGCCTTTTTTGAACTGCTGAAATTGCCCGCTCCATTTCTTTACTGTCCTGTGAAACATAAAAGTGGACCGAACCGCAGCCTTCCCTCGGCTTGATTACAAGGGATAGCTGAATTCTCTGGCAAACTCTTCATGCTCTTCAGGAAGGACAGAGGGAGCACATGAGAGGCTATTTGCTTTGCAAGACTCGTAGGTACTCCACTTGTCCCTTGCGACAGCCAACACTTCTAAAGAGCCGGTCAGCAGCTTGGCGCCAGTTTTTTCTATCCTCTCCTTTGTGCTTGCAAGCGCCAAGAGCTCATCGTCAGAGCCGCAGAACACTGGCTGCGCGCTCATTTTTTCGCAAATTTTTACAATAGCATCGACATAATCGGGCGACGACGCTGGCGGAACCAGCACGCCGGCGTCACAGCGATACAAACCTGCGGCAAGCGGGCTCATGTCGGCCGCAATAATGTTGTATTTGACGCGGCCGGTCTTGCTCGCAAGCTTTAGTGACTTTATTATGTCTTGGGCTACTATGCTGCCTGAGGCAGTCACAGGAACTCTTGCATTCATCTGAAAGCATGCGACTGGCGGTTTATCTGCCTTGGCAGTACTATTTTTTAGAAGTACCCTCTACATGTGTACAAGACATTTAACCACCGCATGCCATAATTAGCATGTTGCAATTGAGACTGTCAGCGGCATGGGCCGGCGCTTCTGACTTTATTCAGAAAATAGAGCAGGCTACGGCCGCGTTGCAGGCAGAGCGCCAAATGAAGAGCATTGCAGGGGGCAGGGTGGAAGGCGGCCTGGTAGAAATCCATGAGCTGGAGAACCTTGCCGTCATTAGCGACCTGCACGGCGACTCCTACTCGCTTTTCCGCATCCTTGACGAGATAAACTATGAAAAATTCCTATCCCGCCCAAAGAATAAGCTGGTTTTTCTGGGCGACTATGTCGACAGAGGCAGCGATTCTGTCAGCGTCATATATGCTGTCTGCCACCTAAAGCATGCATACCCTGATTCCATCGTGCTGATGAGGGGAAACCATGAGTCGCCGGCGGAATTCCCGTTTCCCTCGCACGATCTACCGTACAGGATCAAGGAGCGCTTTGGAAACAGCGGCAGGGATGTCTATGGTAGGCTGCTGTCAATGTTCAAACTGCTCACGCTTGCAACCGTGGTGCCGGACAGGCTGCTGCTAGTGCACGGCGGCCTCCCGACCGAAGATGCCGTTATTGCAAACTTTCACAAGGCCATTGCTACAGCACAAGATAGCCACGTCCATAGCAGGGTGCTTGAAGAGCTCCTCTGGAACGACCCGAGGCGGCTTGATGGCGCGCCGGGATGGGAGCCGTCAAGGAGAGGCATTGGCCGGCACTTTGGAAGCGGCATAACGCGCAGGTGGCTGAATGCTACCAACACAAAAGCAATAGTGCGGGGCCACGAGCCCTGCCAGGGCTTCAGGCTCGACCACGACGACACCATCATGACGCTCTTTTCGTGTAGAGAGGCTTACCCTGCTTTCAAGGCGGCATACCTGCTGCTGAGTGCGATCCAGCTTCACAAAATCGGCGATGCAAAGGACCTTGTGGCCTATGTCAGATTCCTAGTGTAGCCTTGATCTCCTTGCACCTTTTCCTGAGAGACACCGTGGAAATGTCGGCCACTTGGCATATCTCTACTTGGCGCAGGAACTCGTTGCAGTTCTGCGACGCTATGTAAATAACTGCGCCTGCAAGCGCCCTAGGATTCTTGCCAAGCGAGATGCGGTTCTGCTGCACTTCTGCATAGATTCGTAGCGCTTCCCGCTTGGTCTTTTCGCTCAGGTCCAGCCTGTTGGCTATCAGCGTGACATAATCGGGCCCCTGGAGCACAGGCATCTGGAGTGACAGCTCGCGCAAGATTAGCTTGTAGTGCGCCATCACGTCCTTGCTTGAAAGGTTGCAGACAGTGGCGACGTCGGCCACAGTCTTGGGGGTAGCAGTCTCCCTGCAGGCAGCATAGAGCGCAGCCCCCACGAGACCAAGTGTCGACCTGCCCTTGGCAAGCTTTTTGAGCGCGGCCTTTCGGTAAATATAAGCCGCACTTTCCATCACCGCCTGACTAAGATACAATTTGTCGCCAAAGTTGTTCAAGAACTTTAACGCCTTTTCCAAGTTTCTGGAAATAGAGTCGTTGAGCTGCGACCTGTTGTTCCAAGTGCGGAGCCTCTGCATCTTCATCTTTTGCGCTGGTTCGAGCGTCTTTCCCCTTGCGTCGGTGTCGTCAAGCCCGATAAGCGTCGATAGTCCTTTGTGGTGTATCGCCAGAGACTCTGGCATGCCAGTCCTCGACCTGTCGCTGTACTCCGAGGGGTTCATGAGACCCGCAGAATTTTCCGCATGATAAATCTTGTCATCTGCAACGCAGCCGCAAGAGCTGCAAACAAATTCGCTAGAAATCATGTCAAATATTACAGTTCCAGTCTCGCACTGTTTGCAAAATTTGGAATTATTGTCAGAACGTATTTGTTGTTCAGCTGATTTCATCGCCACTACGTGGCGGACTGTTTTATTATCTCTAGTTTTTCTAGAAATTAGAAAATTGAAGTTCTGGCGAACATTCCATACGAGAAAGCGCTTTGCCATAGGCTAATACTTTGAATTTCAGACAATATTCTTCTGTACTCTTGCTCCAGTAGCTAAAATGGTGTAAATAGGCTCTAGAAAGCGTCCGTTATTAAATAATAAAAATCATACAATTCACGTTGCTGGATACTCTGCTAATAGCTATAGCCACGTTTTTCTGGCTTTCGTACGTCCCAATCGCCATCATTTCGCTCTATCGAGTGGTAAAGAGTAGAAAGATATTTGTCGAAAAAGACCTCCGCCGGATACACAACGACCCTGCGATAATATTCCAGATAACGACGCGCTCTGCCACAAAGACGCCTGTTGTAAAGCGCGGCGTCATGTCGATAATAGAATCATGCCACCAAGTGAATTTTTACAATTATCAGATCTCTGTGGTGACTGACGACCCTAACGACACCAGGACACTGAAGGACAGCAGCAAGTGCGGAGTAGTAGTAGTCGACAAAGAGTTCCATACAAACGCGATAAAAAAGGGCAGAGCGCTCCAGTATGCGATGGAGCACCGGCGGCTAACAGGCAGGAACACTTCAAAATACTGGATATTCCACATGGACGACGAAAGCTACGTCACGACCCAGACGATACTTGCGCTCCTGAAATTCATCAGAGAGGGTAGGGGGGTCGCGTCAGAAGGGCCCATCTTTTACCCGCTCAAGTTCGAGTCTGCAAACCGGTTGACCGCGATAGCCGAGTCAGTCCGGCCATACACGTGCTATGACTGCGTATCGCAGATGACAAACCCGCCTCCGCTACACATGCACGGGAGCAACCTGCTTGTGAGGTCCGACGTCGAAGACACGATAGAGTGGAAGTTTGGCCCAACCCTTGCAGAGGACCAGATGTTTGGCTTTAAAGTCTACGAAAAGTACGGTCCCGGATCGATGGGCTGGCACGGCGGCATACTGCTGGAGCAGCCGCCGCTCAACCTCAAGGACCACTTTTTCCAGAGGCGCAGGTGGGTCCTTGGCACATTGCAGAACCTCGAGAAGTTCCCAAGGCTTCACAGGTTCAAGCTGATGTTCAAGTCGGTGACCTACTTCCTTGGCTTTGCCTCTGCCGTGGCGTCAGCCGCCTTTACAATACACAACTACGTGCCAGTGCTCTTTTCGCTGCCGGCATACAATATAAGCTACGAAGAGATCATTTCTCTTCCAAGCAAGCTGCCGGCATTTTCACTTGATTCTTTGGCGCAATCGGCGGCAAGCATCAACCCTGTCGAGTTTGGGACTGCGGCAATCTTACTCTTCACATCCATAGTCTGGCTTGCGTCGTACCAACTAGGCCTCTTATTGAACCTGCGCTATTCAAAGATAGGCTGGGCAAAGCGGCTGGTGTTCCATGTGCAGACGCTCCTGCTCTGCCCTCTAATTGGGCTGGTAGAGACCTTCCCTGCGTTCTGGGCCATGATAGAATACCAGCTGAAAAAGAAAAAGAGCAAAGCAGAAAAAGTGCCCGTCTACGACTTTTACGTCATCAGCAAGTGATATGATCTCAGGGCGCGCTTACCACGGCGGTGGCAAGCGGCTGCTGCCTTGCGCGAATAACTGCAAGCGCTATAGCCGAGAACACGATATTCATAAAGTACCAGTTCGGTATGGCGGTGAAATAGGCGTCGGTCGATCCCATGAACTGTGTGGTCCATTCGCCATGCATGATAAGCATTCCGGCGTTGGCGTCGCCCTGCATCGGAGCCGTGGCGCGAAGCGTGAACCACATGAAATCTTCTACCACCAACATCGGGCCAAAAAGCGCGCCAGTCAGGATGAGGCTTGGAAGGACCCCTTTCATGTTGACATGTGCAGCAAGCAGGCCATAGGCTGTAACACCAAAAACGGCCGCCATTGCAAAGTGGTAGGGGTAAATGAGTGAAAAGAGCACAGGGTTATAGCCAAAGGTAGTATCACGTATGACATAATACTCGATGAGTGCATATGAAATGGAAAAAGCCAAAGTAGAAAGGGTCAGCCCCAAGACATTCAGGCGCATATTTATTTAACATGAATGTTATAGAACATTCATGTAAACTATTGCTGAGTCCGCTTATCAATTTTGCCCTATTTTCGGTAAACGCTCTCCACCTTTTATTTCGTAAAATCACTGCCCCTGATTCCTTTGCGCGTGATCTACGTGCCGGTTCAATTCTTCGACTCTCTGAATTCTTGGCCGCAAGCTTCGCATATAGGGTGGTGATGATGCCCATCTCTTTCCATGCTGTGTATTGTGGTTCTAAAATGATAAAAATGGTCATGACGATGGGTAAGGGATTTCGACAACCTTCAGGTCCTCGGCAGCTTCGACATTGCCATGAATTGCATCTGCCTCTTTTACGAGCGCCGAGGTCTCGTCGTACCTTGCGCTAAAATGCGTAATAAACAGCTTTTTGGCGCCTGCCTTGTTGGCAATATTGGCTGCTTCAGTCGCAGTCGAATGCCAGTGCTCAACTGCCTTTTGCTGCTTGTCGTGGCTGTACGTGGACTCGAAGACCAACACGTCGCACTCTGCAAAGAACTGCGCAAGCCTGTCAGTCGGCCTCGTGTCGCCTGATATGCCTATCTTTCTCCCCTTGCGCGGCGGCCCGACCACTTGGCCTGATTTTATCGTCCTGCCGTTGAGGACGACGTCCTGCCCGTGCTGTAGCTTACTGTAAAGCTCGCCTTCTGGAATTCCAAGCCTCTTTGCCTCCTTGATGTCAAAGGCACCTGGCCTGTCCAGCTCCTCAAGGCAGTAAGCGTACGATGGGATGGAATGCAAAGCCTCGCAGCAGGACACCTGATAGTCATCTTCCTTGACGACAAGACCTTCCTTTTCTATTGTGTGGACAACCAGGTCGTAGGTCAGGCCAAAGTTGATTATGCGCATATTTTCCAGGATGAATTCCTTGACCCTTGGCTCTCCATAAATATCAACGCTCTTTTCCCTGCCCTGCAGGGCCATGGTCTGCAAGAGCCCAAGCAGGCCAGCGCAGTGATCGGCGTGCATGTGGCTGATAAAGATCTTCATTTTCCTGTTCATGCCAAGGCCGGCCTTGATGAAGTTGCGCTGCATCCCTTCTCCGGCGTCAAAGAGCAGGAGCTCGGCTCCCCTCACAAGGGCGATTGAGGACAGCCCGCGCTCGACGGTAGGGACAGCAGACGAGGTGCCCAGAAAGACCAGCTGCATGTTAACCATTTATAGCGTCATGATGATAATGCCTGCTACATTTATGCTAATCACGACGAGTAACGAGATTTGAGGGCCGCCGCTATCGCTGGGCTGAGGTCCACCTTGGCATATTCGCTGGGGACAGAGTTGGTAGCAATGATGTCCTGCACGCTGGCTGCCTTGATCTTTTTCGACGTGTCTCCTATTAAGAGCGCGTGGGCGCACATTGCGTATATCCTGCCGGCGCCGTTCTTGCGCAGCACCTCTGCGGCCTTGATTATGCTCCTACCGCTACTTATCATGTCGTCTATCAGGATCGCGTCCCTGCCGGCGATGTCGACTTCAAGTTTGCCGTCTATGGTCACCTCGCCGGTATTCCTGTCCCTAGACTTTTTCAGAGCGACCATATCTGTCTTCAAGTACTTGGCAAATTCCTTCGCTCTGTCGGTCCCCCCGGCGTCCGGCGACACTGCGATCGGCCTCTGGAGCTTCATTGCGTTTGCGCGCTCTGCGAGGAGCGGAATCGAAGAAACATTCTGCATGTCGGCAAAGTGCGACATGGCAAGCTGGCTGTGTATATCGACCGTCACCACGTGCCTGACGCCTGCCGCCTCGAGCAGTTTTGCCACGAGGGCTACGCTCACCACCTCGCCTTCAAGGAACGCTCTGTCCTGCCTAGCATAGGCAAGGTAAGGGATAACCGCGCAGATGTCACCTGCCCCGTCGTCAGCACATTTTTTTGCAATCATTAGTGCCTGCATCAGGTGCGTGTCGGTTGGCGGGTAGGTCGACTGGACGATGATGCAGTTCTTGGCGGTCCTTCCAATCTTGATCTTGCTCTCTCCGTCTGAAAAGACGTGCAATTCTGCCTGCACGAGCTGCGCGCCAAGGCGCTTTGTGATCTTTTCTGCAAGGCCGGGGGACGACGGACCTGCAATGACTGATATTATCTCCTCTGGCAATGTTTCTGACAGGTAGGGTATGATGATGTCTTATATCTATAACTTTTCAAAATGACTTCTGCTACAGGAACCTGCCAAACATCTTAGTAAACAGCAGGAACGTGAGGACGGACGGCGGCACCAGCCCAAGCATAAAGATGTTTGGCGCCATGTCGGCAGGCACGTCCATTTCGTTGATGAGCACTATGATTATGAAAAAGGAGCCAAACAGGGTCGTAGCAAAAAAGAACACCGTCGCTACCAAGAACCCGAGTGTTAGAAGATTCTTGCTCTGCCCTGCAGCGGTCATCTGAATTGCATAGCCGACGCTTGGATATAATTGGTTACCTGCCCCGCATGTTTTCAGATTTAAATAACCTTGGCTGTCCATTGTTGATGATTGCGCTATCTGGTAATAATTGCCGCAATAGCAGCGCTGCTAATCATGATGCAGGGACAGGCATTCGCGCAGACATTCTCATTCCAAAACGAATCGTCTTTTGTGGACGAGACCAAGATAATGCACGTCCTTGGAGAGATCAGGAACGATTCAGACATTGCTATGAAGGACGTAGTAATCAAGGCTTCATTTTACGACGAGGCAGGCAACCTGCTTAATGAATATCAGCGATCGTCCGAGGTGCGCGTGATTAACCCCGGCGAATCATCGGCCTTTGAAGTGCTGTACATCGACCAGGGGACGGTCGACAGCGTAGCCAACTTTACGTTGTTGGCCACAGGCAAGACGGCGGAAGAAGCAAAGGAAAAGCAGCTGAGAATCGTGTCTTCAAATTCGCGGCTTGACGTGCTTGGCACGTACTATATCAATGTACAGGCAAGGAATGAAGGGCAGGAGGATGCGACAAACGCGATAATGATAGCAACCCTGTATGACAGGAACGGAAGGGTGATAGCGATAGGAAAGGCGCTGGCAGAAGCAGTCCGGGGAAGTTTTGACATCCCTGCCGGCTCAGCCGCCGCGTTTGGTATAGCAATCACTGAAAAGCTGCAGACGTACAAGGCTGCAAGGTATTCGCTCGTGGCAGACTCTGACCAGTACCTTTCTGAAACAGTCGTGCTGGAGGCGACGGGCCCCGGCCTCAGCGCCTCAAGCAATAATAACCAGACCCAGAGCGGCTGCCTCATTGCAACGGCTGCGTTTGGGAGCGAGCTGGCGCCGCAGGTGCAGCAGCTGCGGGCGTTCAGGGACGGCATTGCGCTCCGCACCTTTGCTGGAAGCAGCTTCATGAATGTGTTCAACGCGTGGTACTACTCTTTCAGCCCATCGGTTGCCGAGTATGAAAGGCAGTCTTCATGGCTCCAGAGTGCCGTCAGGGCATCCATCTACCCTCTGCTTAGGATGCTTGGCACAAGCACCTTCGTCTACGATCTGCTCAGATTTAACAGCGAGCTGGCGATAGTGGCGGTAGGGGCTACGGTCGGCTCGCTTGTCGGCTCGCTTTACTTTGCGCCGGTCGCTGCTGTGCTGGCAGTCGTTAACAGGAAGAAAAAGTGGGACATGTCAATGGCAAAACTCGTCCTGTTGTGCGCTTGGATTGCAAGCGTTGCTGCAATAGCAGCTGCAGAGCTTGCTGTCGCGCCTGAGGTCATGATGTTTGGCACGTCGCTTCTAGTGCTGTCTGCGATAAGCACTGCTATCCTTGCAATAGCAAGAGCCGCTGTTAGATTGTAAAGCGCTCTATCCTGCCTGAATTGATTATTTCACTTACCAGAGCAGCGAGCCTGTCAACGTCGATGCCATGGTAAACATTGCTGCCGCTGTCCAGCTTTTTTATGGCTCTCCGCAGGATGGACAGGCAGATCTCAGGCTCGTCTTTCTCGTCATGGACAAACGCCGCAGCCACCAGAATTATGCCGTTCAAAACTTCTTTTTCAGTCCCCGTTGCAGACTTCCACACACCCTCTAGGACCTCGTGCGCGCCCCAGTACTTTTCGTCGTTGAACAGCTGTATTGCCCGCCTGATTGCCTCCTCTTTTTCCATGTGGCGCTCGACAGCGTGCTCGTAGCTGGCAAGCGGGGAAATTGCCGCAAGCTTGCCTACCACTTCGCTAATGCCTGTGCCGTCAGGTATGCTGGTGTCAAACTCGACGTATTTCTTGGAAACGCGACAGTCCCTGACAACGATTTCGGGGTCGCCTGCAAGAGATCTTGCCCTGTAAAGCAGCTTCGTTGCGTCCTTGGGGGTGAATGACCTGTTCTGCAGGTGTATTATATACCGCTGCATCCTTGCCGTACAAGCGCTTTCTGCCAAAATAAACATCTCTACAAGGGAGAAAGTAGAGTTGGCTAAGAATGTTAGCCTAGGCTAACATTTATTACCTAGGCTAACCCAACAATATCTGGGCAAGGTTTGCTTGTTTAGCCCAAAACTATTGCTTGCATCAGCCATAGCAGTCGCCCTTGTAGGCAGCACCTTGGCTGTTTTCTCGCTTGGCGTTGACGCCCGGAATGAAGAAAAGGTCGTCGGCGGCGGGCACGGGCTTGGCACTTATCGGACGACAGGCGACGTGCTTGACCCGATAGGCGCTGACGGCCGGGCAAGCGCCGCAGAGATAGACCCTGTAAAATACCTGCGCGACTTTAGCTATGGCCGCGCCTCGGTCCTTGACGACGGAACTACCCTGCGCGAATATACCATAATTGCAGATGACCGGCAGACAGTGGAGCTGTCGCCGGGCGTCTATTACAATGCATGGACTTTTAATGGGAGCATTCCCGGGCCTACCATCAGGGCTACCGAGGGTGACACTGTCAGGATCCATTTCATAAACAATGGCACCAAGCAGCACTCGATGCACTTTCACGGCATCCACAGCGCCGAAATGGATGGTGTATTTGAGATCATAGGCCCAGGCGGTCAGTTCACCTACGAGTTTTACGCCGAGCCTGTCGGCTTGCACCTTTACCACTGCCACGTGATGCCACTTGAGGAGCACATATCGCACGGCCTGTACGGCGTCTACATAGTCGACCCCAAGACTCCAAGGCCGGAGGCCGACGAAATAGTGATGGTGATGAACGGCTACGACACCGACTTTGACACTGAAAACAACTTTTACACCGTAAATGGCGTACCGTACTACTACATGCACCACCCGATCGAGATCGAAAAGGACAGGCTGGTGCGCGTCTACCTCGTGAACATACTGGAGTTTGACCAGATAAACAACTTTCATTTGCATGGCAACCTGTTTAATCTATACAGGACAGGAACCAGCATGACTCCGCACGAATACACCGACATGGTGACGATGAGCCAAGGCGAGCGGGCGATACTTGAATTCAACTACAGGTACTCCGGCCAGTACATGTTCCACGCGCACAAGACCGAGTTTGCAGAGAAAGGGTGGACAGGCATGTTTTACGTCAAGGAGTGACATGAATGGAAGAGCAAAGAGAACGGCGGTCAGGAATTTCAGCAAAATTGGTTGCAAGCGCAGTCATACCGCTGGTGATACTTGGCGCTATGGTCGCGTTCCTGCTGTGGCCCGGTAGCGGCCTGCTCAACGCCGGCATTCCTCTGCCGGATATCACAATAGAAAGGATAGAGTTTCTGGACGGCACCATAGCGGCATACATCTGGAACACCGGGCCGGAAACTATCGAGATAGCGCAGGCAGACGTCAACGACAGGATATTGCCTGCGGCTATAGAGCCTTCCAAGACCCTCGGCAGGTTTACAGAAGCCAAAGTCGTCATACCATTTGAGTGGAACGAAGGACAGCCCTACGAAGTGGGGATAACTACATCTGACGGCACAAGGTTTGCCCGGGAGGTGGCGGCAGCAGCGCCAACTCCGCAGCCAGATGCATCGCAGGTCTCGCTCTTTGCGCTCCTTGGCACGTATGTCGGCATCATCCCGGTGCTAATAGGGCTTCTCTGGTACCCGTTCATCAGGAGGCTTTCGCAACCAAAATACAATTTCTTCCTCAGCCTCACGGCCGGCCTTCTGCTGTTCCTCGGGATTGACGCTCTGGTAGAATCCAACGAAATGGCGCTTGAAAATGTCGCCGGCGCGTTCAGGGGCCAGCTCCTGATAGCCACTGCTGCGGTGGTGTCATTCCTTGTGCTGATGTATGTCTCTGAAAAACTGGTTGACGGCTCCAAAGGACGCATTCTTCAGCGGTCGTTTGCAATAGCGCTCATGGTGGCGATAGGCATAGGCCTACACAACCTTGGTGAGGGCCTTGCCATCGGCGGGGCAATGGTCGTGGGCGAGGTCGCGCTGAGCACTTTTCTGATAGTAGGCTTTACGATACACAATACAACAGAGGGTCTGGCAATAGTGTCGCCGATGGCAAAGCAAAAGCCAAAAATCCTGTACCTGGTTGCGCTCGGGCTAATCGCCGGCGCCCCAGCTATTGCCGGCGCTTGGATAGGCGGATTTGTGTCTTCGTCCATAGCGTCGATAACCTTTCTTGCGATAGGAGCAGGCGCGATATTTCAGGTAGTGCTGGCAATATTTAGGATGGTAGGATATTCTGATGGACAATTCAAGTTCCTGACTGGGCCCAACGTCGCCGGTGTTACTGTGGGATTTCTGATAATGTATCTTACCGCGCTCTTGATTTGAAACGTTATATATCTTGACAAGTTGCACTAGGCTGATGACAAAGACGCTGAGCATCGACGATCAGACGTACAGGCGGCTGACCTCGATTCTGAACGACATGATGCATACGAAAAAGCATGATGTCGACTATAGCGACGTGATAGATGTGCTGATAGACGTCTATCAGGATAGCCTGACTTTTAGCGGAGAAAACGCCGGAGGCTAATTATTTAAATTGCCGTTTTGCGCATTGCGTGGCAGCCAACATGCGCACGCTGGCTCCCTTGTGTGTACTTGCAGCAGCATTTGTTCTAGTCTTGTCACTATTTGCAGCCGTTCCTGTTCACGCCTTTGACAGCCCGCAGATAATCTTGCAGTCTTCTTTTGTGGATTCTGGCGGAAACCTCAACGTGGTAGGAACCGTCAGGAACTTTGCACCAGCGCCGGTGCAGGTTACGGTCGGCGTGCAAACTGACGATGGCAGGATCCTGCAGGCGCCAACGTACGGCAGGGTAATCTGGCCACTTACCGACTCGCCGTTCAAGTTCGTGCTCAAAGGTGACAAAACAAAGGCTGGCGAGCCCTTCATAATGGACATCCGAGAGATCGAAGCCACATATTACAATACGCTGGTTCTCTCGTATGACAGCATGGCCGTTGGAGAGGAAAAGGCGTTTATGGGCACGGTAAAGAACACCGGCCCGTTTGCCATGCGCAACGTCAGCGTCTTTGCCGCAGTTCACAGCCCGGATCACGCTTTGCAGCTTGACACCGTCAGGAGCAATGTCATCCCTGTCATCCAGCCCGGGGAGGAGCTGGAATTTATAGCAATACCAGACCCTGCCATAAGGGCAAGCGTGCTGTACTATAGCTGCGCCGGGCTTGACTACGACGAGCCAATAACCACACTTGACGCCGGCGATGGCAAGTTTGTCGCATACAGTCTGTATGCCGTCGCGCAGGTAAGCAAACTCAGGTACGAAAGTGAAACCGACAGCATTGCGTTCGGGGTCAGGCCCTACGCCCCCAACGGCGGGCCGCTGAGCATAAAGATACCGCAGCTTGCCCAGAACCACACGGTGACAGTGATGGTCGACGGCCAGCTAGACGAGAAGGCGACTGTCAGGGGCGACGGGAGGACCATGTTCATTGACTTTTATGTTCCCAAGGGAGACCACCAAGTGCAGATACAGGGGGTAAGGAACGTGCCCGAGCTCCCCTTTGACACATTCACGCTTGCAGGGGCGACAGCTGCAGCGATAGCAGCGGCGATGCGGTTCAAGGCAGCGTTTAAAATCTCCTAGCATGCTCAAAGCCCTGTGAACATTGCGCTCATAATCAAGTCGCCGGCTGGCATGCAGCTGAGCCTTTATGACGATAGCCTTGCGCTCATAGAGTCAGAGTCGTTTGCAGATCTCTACACGTTGAACTTTCACCTGCAGACCCTTGCCAGAAAGTACAGGATCGAAAAGGGCCTGCTGGTAGTGCACGACAAAGGCAGGAATGCGGTCGACCTGTCAATTGCGCGCGACGAAAACTCGTTCTTTGTCAGCTAGCTGCTAGCGCGGTAATTCCTCTGTGCGATAGCCACCTTTATTGTAGAGTGGCAGTTGGGGCACCGGGCCCAGCTGCGGCCGCCAAAGTACTGCCAGATGTAGCCGCACTTTTCATAGGTGCACTTGAGCCACTTACCCCTTGGAGCCTTGGGCCAGTTATCCTGCATCGGCTTGCGGGTCCTTCGCGCCTCTCTTAGCTTTCCCTTGTTGCTTAAATACGGCAATAGCTTGATTAATTTTCCACAGAGTTAAAGACCTTCTGATAATACATTGATGTCTACATAGCGTCGTATAGCACTGTCGGCTTCCGTAATTCTAT